>JBBRGJ010000006.1:0-46259 GCA_038240835.1 Bacteroidales bacterium
TAACCCATTCTTTATTTTTCTGTTTAATCACTGTTTAATTTTTCCATTTTCTATGCCATTTTTTAATAAAACAAACTTCATCGTTACCATCTTCATTTAAATCGCCTAAATTTAAATAGCTGACAGAGCAAAGACAAAAATCGACTCTTTTGCTTGGAATTTTTCCTGTAAAAAGAATTTTACAAAAGCAATCGTCGGTATTTTCATCCACACAAACAGAGCAACTAGAAAACATCAAATCCTCTTTTCCGTCGCCGTTGTAATCCCCTTTAATCGTATCTGTAGGGATTGAAGCAGACAAATTTAGTGAGATTTCCACATTGCTTTTTGCGGTATTAATGCCTATTAAAAGAAAAAGAAGAGCGAGAATAAAGGAGAAATTATATTTTTTCATACGATAATGTGTATTTATTTTTCAAAAAATGATTCATAATACTTTTTGGCAACAAAAAAACATCAATTCTTGGGATCAAGAAAACGATGTAAATACCTTTAATTCGAAAAACAAAGATACACAAAAACAGGACATTAGTAATAGGTTCCTTAGAAAAAAAGGCAATCATTTTCCTATGAAGAAATGATTTTGAGTCATTTAATTTGGATCAATTCATTTGGAAGGGTTTCCGAGGGGTTAAATCCTTAAATCATTTTTTTAAAAAATCCAGAATGCAATTTGAGAATATCCTCTGAGTAAATTTTTAATACATTTCCACCAGCATCGTTTCGTGATAAAAAAAAATCTTTTCAGACCCGCATAGCGCCGTTAACTGCTAACTGAAAACTGATCACTGAAACAGTCTACCACTTCTTCCCACCAAATTAAAAAATAAAATTAAACAGAAATCCCACAATCATGATTCCGGTGCCTACTACTGCTATGAAAGTAAAGATTAGAGGAAGTTTTAATACTTTGCGTAGAATAATCATTTCTGGAAGTGAAAGTGCGATTACGGCCATCATAAAGGAAAGTGCTGTACCTAGAGAAGCGCCTTTTTCGATAAGCACCGAAACAATGGGAACAATTCCTGCTGCATTTGAATATAACGGAATTCCGATTAAAATGGAAAGCGGAACTGAGTACCAAACATCTTTTCCCATGAGTGAAGCCATAAACTCTTCGGGAATAAATCCATGAGCACCCGCCCCAACAGCAATTCCTAAGGCAACGTATAACCAGACTTTTCCTACAATCTCTTTCACGGCACTTATGCCCGAATTAACTCGATCGAGAAACGTAAGTGGCGTTCCATCCAAACCATTTTGTCCAACCTTTGTCTGATAAACCCAAGGTTCAACCCACTTTTCTAACTTTAACAAACCAATAATCCAACCTGCTAAAATGGCGATAGCAAGTCCAGTCCCAACATAAATAGCAACTACTTTCCATCCAAACATTCCATACAAAAGCACAATTGCCACCTCGTTTATCATCGGCGCTGCAATCAAGAAAGAAAAAGTGACACCCAACGGCACACCTGCTTCTATAAATCCTAAAAACAACGGAATGGCGGAACAGGAACAAAATGGAGTCACAATTCCGAGAGAAGAAGCCAATACATTTCCCGTAAACGTTTTTTTGCCTTCCAGTAATTTACGAGTTCTCTCGGGGGTAAAATAAGTGCGAACAATACCTACAGCAAAAATTATCAAAATAAGCAACATCAACACTTTGGGAACTTCAAAGATGAAAAACCAAAGAGCTTCCGCCAAATGATCCCCACGAGTCATTCCCATAAGATTAAACACCAGCCAATCGGTAATCGGCAATAAATTGTTGTAAAGTAAAAACCAAATTGGCAATAATAGCAAGATGATTTGAATTTGTTTTGATTTTAAAAGATTCATTTTTTTTGTGTAAAAAGTAAAAAAAGTGATGAGTGATGAGTGACGCGCGAAGCGACGATGCGCGAAAGCGAGACTCTTGCGAAGCCAGTCGAGCTTCGCTCTGTCACTCGTCACTCGTTACTCGTTACTTTGTCACCAATTTCTATTCGAGCTTCGCTCTTGTTAACTATTAACTGACAACTGACAACTGTTCCCCTCTGCGGTTAAAAAATTGATTTTAAGTAAAAAATATAGATATAATAAAGGCCTACTAGAATAAAAACGGTTGCGACAATAAGTCTGAACCATTTTTCGAAAATTTTGATCTTTTGGTAAAAGCCACCGATACTCGAAATACTAAATGCCAACAAGTAAGCAACAATAATTACAGGCAAACCAGTAGCAATGGCAAAAATAATTGGCAAAAACAGTCCCGAGGGCGATGTGATCGTTACGGGAATAAGCATTCCAAAATAAAGAACTCCGCTATAAGGGCAGAAAGCGAGGGCAAAAACTATTCCCAACAACATTGCGCTCCACCAGCTACTTCCACCTTTTTTGTTTTGGATTTTGTCGCTTAGACCATTGAAGCCAGGAAATTTAATTTTTAAAAAATCAAACATTAAAATTCCAACGACAACCAGTAGTGGTCCCAAAAACTTCTCTCCATTGGTTTGAAAAAATTTGGCAATGGAAAAAGTGTTAGCGCCAAAGTAAAGAACCACTCCCAAGGTAGTATAACTAATAATCCGACCGAACGTGTACCAAAGTCCATTGAAAAAGATTTGTCTTCTATTTTCCAAGTCTTTGCTGATATAGCCAATTGCCGTGATGTTCGTAGCCAGCGGACACGGACTGATAGCGGTCATAATCCCAAGCAAAAAAGCTAATACAAATGGATTTGTGGTTCCATCAATAATGTTTTGTAAAAATTCCATAAAAGTAGAAATTAGAGTGTGTTTAAAAATAAAACAGAGGCATTATCTTCTGATAATCAGCGATGAAACTATTTTAAATAAGTTGTAATTTTCTCCTTTAATTGGGCAATAAATAGGTCTGGTTTCCCAATAGTTTTAAACGCCCACCCTGTAATGTCTTCAAATTTAAGTTCTACGCCATTATTATAGGGAGAAATAGCCATGGTAGCGCCATAAGCATCATATTTTTTAGATATTTCGGCGTTTTCTGGACTTTCGCAATTGATGATTGACAAGTCAATAATTCCTCCATCAATTTCGGATTGAAAATTATTAAAAAGCGCTTTTCTTAGCGTAGATTCAATAGAAGTGCAGGTATTACATCGATGTTCGGTGTGAAAATAGAGTACCCTCAATTTTACCTTTTGAGGATTGTTTGCAATAATTGTATCCCCATTTTGTTGTGCAAACATCTGCAGGGTTGCAAATATGCAGAAAGTCAATAATATAAGTTTTTTCATCTTTTGTTTATTTTAAATATTCTTGAAGTTTGTTTTTTAGGATTTCTATAAATTTATCTTGTTTATTTCGAGCATATTTAAACCCATCACCAGTTAAATCAGTAGTGGATTCTTTCCCTTTAAATACGCGTGTTACAAACAAGCTGGAGCCAAATGCTTGATATTTTTCAGCAATTTTTTCATTTTCTTTTTTGTCTACATCAAGAATAAAAAGTGAAATTTGACCACTCTTTACCTCTTTTGCGAAGTAAGTATCCAACGTTTTTCTGGTTGCCTCTTCTATTGCTTTGCAGGAAGCACAACGATTGGTAACGTGGAAATAATAGACCAACACCTTCGATTTATCGGCAATTTTTGGTGAATTAGCCTCTTTATCAACTTCGGAAACACCATTATTAGCAGAAGAATCTGCAACTACCTCGTTGGAAGCAGTCACTGCGGTAGTATCAGAATTAGACACAACCGAGTTGCTGTTTTGAGAACAAGAAATTGAAATCATAATAATTCCAATGACTAACATAAATTTTGATATTTTTTTCATTCTTTTAAAACTTTAAAATTGAATTTTGGTCATGAACATTGATTTATACAAATCTATTTTAGAAAACTTTGCAATAATATTTTGGCTGCTTCCCAGTTTTCTTTATGAACGCAGTATCTAATCATAGGCGGCTCTATCTCGCCTTGAATAAGGCCTGCATATTTGAGTTCCTTCAAATGTTGTGACAAAGTAGAACGAGCAATTGGAATATCTCCAATCATTTCGCCACTGGTGCAGCAGGCTTGCATCGACGAAAGTCGTTCCATGATATATACCCGGGCAGGGTGACTGAGCGCCTTACACACACGAGCAATTTCGTCCTGATGATCAGAAAACTTTGGTTTAGCTTTCATTGTTTACACATTTTTTTGAATCGCTTCAATCAGCTCCTTACTCGAGGGTATTCTTCCACTAAATACCACCTTTTCATTAATCACCACTCCCGGAGTACGCATAATTCCATACGTCATAATCTGTTGAATATCTTCCACTTTTTCAACTGTAGCATCCACACCCATCTCCTGAACGGTTGTCAAAACTAACTTTTCCAATGTTTTGCAATTACTGCATCCAGTTCCTAATACTTTAATAATCATATCTTTAGTCTTAAAATTAATTTTTCATTTTTATATTTCGCAAATATACGAAACATTAAATTACAAAAAACACTGTTTCTCTAAAAAAATAGAAAAAAAATCATACAGATAAAAAATCAATGAAGAAACTTTTTTCTTCCTTCTTGTGCGAAGTTGGCTCTTGTGCGAAGTTGGCTCTTGTGCGAAGTTGCAAACTTCCTTTTTTGTGCGAAGTTGCAAACTTCGCACAGCTCTGTCGCTGCGCTCCTTCGCTTCCCGATTGTATTTGTTTGAGCGTGTTACAAAAAAAGAGGCTGTCTAAGTGAATAGACAGCCTCTTTAAGAATTTTACTTATCGTTTATTCAAAAGAAAGAATCGCTTCTTTAATGATAGCAATTGCTTCTCTTAATTGTTCTTCGGTAATTACCAAAGGAGGAGCAAAACGAATGATATCACCATGTGTTGGTTTTGCCAACAAGCCCATATCACGCATTTTCAAACATACATCCCAAGCTTCTTTTCCGTTTTTAGGACGAATGATCACAGCATTCAACAAACCTTTTCCACGAACCAATGCAATCATTTCTGATTTCACGCTGCTCATTTCTTCTCTAAATATTTTTCCTAAATACTCAGCTTTTTCGGCTAATTTTTCGTCTTTAACTACTTGTAACGCAGCAACAGCCACTGTACAAGCCAATGGAAATCCACCGAAAGTAGAACCATGTTCGCCTGGTTTGATAGACAACATGATTTCATCATCTGCCAATACTGCAGATACAGGGATTACACCACCCGAAAGTGCTTTTCCTAAGATCAATACGTCTGGTCTAACACCTTCGTGATCGCAAGCTAATAATTTACCAGTACGAGCGATTCCAGTTTGAACTTCATCAGCTATAAATAATACATTTTTAGCTTTACAAAGATCAAAAGCTTTTTTCAAATATCCTTCGTCTGGAACAAATACACCTGCTTCACCTTGAATAGGCTCAACTAGGAAACCAGCAATCATTGGATCTTCTAATGCTTTTTCTAAAGCAGTTAGATCGTTATAAGGAATTTTCACAAATCCAGGAGTGAAAGGACCAAAACCAGCATATGAATCTGGATCAGTACTCATTGAAATAATACTAATCGTACGTCCGTGGAAGTTTCCTTCGCAAACGATAATTTTAGCTTGATTTTCTGGTAATCCTTTTTTGGTATAAGCCCATTTACGACACAATTTTAAAGCAGTTTCATCCGCTTCAGCACCTGTATTCATTGGCAATACTTTATCGTATCCAAAATACTCAGTGATGAATTTTTCGTAAGGTCCAAGTTGATCGTTATAAAAAGCTCTCGAAGTAAGTGTCATTACTTGCGCTTGATCTGTTAAAGCTTTTACGATTTTTGGATGACAGTGTCCTTGATTTACTGCTGAATAAGCAGATAAAAAATCAAAATAACGTTTTCCTTCTACGTCCCAAACAAAAGCACCTTCTCCTTTTTTTAATACGACAGGTAGTGGATGATAGTTGTGTGCACCATACTTGTCTTCTAACTCCATCGCTTGCGCTGATGATGTGATTTTTTCGACCATAATGTTTATTTTTTTTTTATTGTTTAGTATTTACTTTTGGTTTTGCGCAAAGTTACAATATTAAACCATAATACGAAACGTGTTTAAGGTTTTTTCAGTAATTTTCGCAGAACTACTGTGATTATTAATAAATATCCTACTTTTGTACTAAAAAACATGATTAAAATTATTGAAATAGATCCAATATTTACGAATCCAACCGATAGACAGCTATTTGCGGATTCGCTCAACCAAGTAGATTTTGAATGGCACGCCAACCGACCCGAAAATGAGACTGAATTTATCCATAGAGCCAAAGATGCCGATGCGATAATGGTCTCAAACATTCCAATCACCAAATATATTTTAGATCAATGTCCAAAATTAAAAATGATATCCGTGGCGTTTACCGGTCTCGACCATATCGATTTAATTGAATGTGATCGAAGAGAAATTATTGTCGAAAATGCAGCGGGTTATTCCACTCAATCGGTGGCAGAAATTACACTTGGACTCATGATTGATTTGCTTCGCAAAATCACAGAGTTGGATAAGAGCACCCGGGCGTCATCAGACAGAAATGGATTTATCGGAAATGAGTTGTCCGGGAAAACAGTGGGAATTATCGGTGCAGGAGCCATTGGGACTAAAGTCGGAAAAATTCTTTATTCATTTGGATGCGAGGTCTTTTTCACAGGCCGAAAAATGAAATCAGATACACTTTGGGGAAATTATCTTCCCATGAACGAATTACTAAAAGTATCGGACATCATCACCCTTCATGTCCCGCTGACCAAAGAGACTGAAAACATCATCAACCAAGATTCCATTTCCAAAATGAAAGATGGCGTTTACATTGTGAATACTTCGCGGGGGAAAACCGTCGATTACAACGCATTGAGTGATGCATTAAAATCGGGGAAAGTTGTAGGTGCAGGCATAGATGTCTACGAAATAGAACCTCCAATTCCAACTACTCATCCCCTATTGTCTGCGCCCAACTGTATACTTACACCACACATTGCTTACGCAACACATCAAGCATTTACACTAAGAGCCGAAATTGTTTCAAACAACATAATACAATGGCTCGAAAACAATTACACGCTATAAATTGTTTATGTAAATGTGACTCTAAGAAAACGTATCCTTTTTTTCAGCTAATGTGCGACCAGACCGTATTAATCAAAATAATTCTTCGAAGTAGAATGGTTTTCACATTTTGACAAAACTTTATGAACATTGCTATCTCAGTCCGACCCTGTTTAGTCGAACTTGATTAGCAGATACTTTCGAAGAAAGTAGCTATCTAATTTAGTTCGGCTTAACCCTCGATCCCAATTTCGGGGTCAAAAAAGCGTTAAGAACCGAGTCCCACTTTTTGGGACGAGCTCAATACGACCGATTAATAATAAAACATTCTCGTATTAAAAAGAGGTGATTAGCGGAGTGGGTGAATTGTCCCTGACGGGACTTAAAATTGAATATTGGAGTTTATCCCGCAAGGCGGGGATATCAAGACAAAAGTATTAATCATAAAGGGAATTTTTCGAAGTAAAATGGTTTTCTGCATTTGAAAAAAAATAATTCATCAAAATTCGCTCATTTTAAAGAGAAACTTCGTTGAATATCCTTGTTAATTAAAATAATAGTTGTACCTTTGCACCCTTGAAATAAATTCAAACAAACAAATTAAATTACATTATGGCTACAAGAATTAGATTACAACGCCACGGAAAAAAAGGCAAACCCTTTTATTCTATTGTCGTAGCTGATGGTCGTGCACCTCGAAATGGGCGTTTTATTGAAAAATTGGGAACTTACAACCCAATGTCCGATCCTGCTATGGTTAGTTTAGACGTCGACAGAGCTGCCTATTGGGTAGGTGTTGGTGCTCAACCAAGCGACACTGCACGCTCACTCCTCAGCAGAGAAGGTGTTTTATTAAAACATCACTTGGCTTTAGGAATTGCTAAAGGTGCGTTAACCGAAGAACAAGCGCTTGCAAAATTTGATGCATGGAAATCGGAAAAAGATGCAAAATTCAATGCTTATCTAAGTACTAAAGATCAAAAATCTAGAGACTTAGTAAAAAATGCATTCGAAGCTGAAGCAAAAGTAAAAGAAGCAAAAGCTGCTGCTGTTGCTAAGAAAAATCAACCAGAACCAGAAGCTGTCGTAGAAGAACCAGTTGCTGAAGTTGTAGAAACTTCAGTTGTTGAAGAAACTCCAGTTGCTGAAGCTGAAGAAGCACCTGTTGTTGCTGAAGTTGCTGTTGCTGAAGAAGCTCCTGTTGTTGAAGCTCCTGTTGCTGAAGAAGCTCCAGTTGCTGAAACTCCTGCTGCCGAAGAAGCTCCAGTTGTTGAAGCACCTGCTGCCGAAGAAGCTCCTGCTGCTGACGACGCTGAAAAAGTTGCTGAATAATCATCAATGACCGAGTTCAAAGGATTTTTTTATTTAGGAAAAGTAACAAAACCTTTTGGTTATAAGGGAGATTTGGTTATCTACATCGATGCCGATCAACCTCAAGATTATAAAAAATTGGAATCAGTTCTTATCGATATCGATGGGGAACTGGTTCCTTTTTTTATTGATCGTTTTGAATTTAAATCCAACAATCATGTTATTGTACATTTTGCTGGTATTTTGCCCGATGATGCCCTTCATTTGGTTAACAATAATATTTATCTTCCATTGTCTGCATTGCCCAAACTAACAGGAAATAAGTTCTATTTTCACGAAGTTATTGGGTTTAAAGTCATGGATAAGACAAAAGGGGAGATTGGAATAGTTGACTCTTTTATGGATTTCCCTACTCAATCGGTGATGTCTATTAATTGTCAGGGCAAAGAGGTACTTATTCCTGTCATCGATCGATTTATATTATCGGTGGATAGGGAAGAGAAGACTCTTTTTATTGATTCTCCCGAAGGATTAATTGAATTATACCTTGGGTAATGTCTCCTTCCTCCATTTTTAAATTAAAACAATTTTCGTTAACTCACCACCAATCTTCCATGAAGGTGTCTACGGACTCTATCTTGTTGGGTGCTTTGTGTCAGATTCATTCCCAAAAATCAATCTTAGATATTGGCACTGGTTGCGGAATATTAGCGCTGATGATGGCTCAAAAATCAAATGCTGATATCGTTGCCATCGACGTGGATAACGCATCCATCGAAGAGGCAAATGCCAATTTTTCGAACTCTTTGTGGAGTGACCGGCTGAGCGCAACTTGTGTGAGTATTCAAGATTTTGCAAATAGCCAATCCGGAAAATTTGATTTGATCATTACCAATCCACCTTATTTTGCAGAAAAAACTTTTTCAACGGACAATCAGAGACATCGAGCTAGAAATACGGATTCACTATCCTTCGAAACCTTGATTAAGTCCGTAGATAAACTCCTGACCGATGATGGCAATTTTTGGCTAATTCTCCCCCCAGAAGAGCATAAACATTTTGCAATTTTAGCCACAAAACAGCTACTTTCGTGTGTGTTGACTCATAAAATAAGTCATACTGCCAATCAGAATCCTGTGTTAATCGTTTCGCATTGGCAGCGTTTCAATCGTCAAAATGTACATCTAGTAAAAACGCTTGCAATTTATGACGAACACCAAAACTTCACGTCTGATTTTAAACAAGTTACCGCAGATTTTTATCCCCATTTTTGATTGTATTTTTGCATTTTAACTTGTTTTAGGAAGATCCTTGTCGGTTTAGATTTTGTCACAAAATTTGCAAAAAAAAAGCAAATTTAGCGCCAAAATCATAGATTATTATTAGATTCATAACCCTTAGCGTTGCTAAGGGTTATGAACATTCAGCCCACTTCGGGGCTGTAATACAACCCATCTAAATAGTTCCTTCGAAGTCTCGTCCCGATGGATCGAGATTTTGGTTACTGGAGTTTTTCCGCAAGGCGGGATCTCAAGCCAAAAGTAACACTAAAAAAGAAAAATCTTCTAAACAAGGTCGTTTTCTGTATTTACCAAAAAAAAAACATTTATTTCATGCCGATTCCATGTTAATCAAAGAATTACATAATAAATATTAGGATTTTGAATTATAATATATTATTTTTGTCATTGCATCATTAAATAAATAGGGTAGTAACCCAATGTTTTGCTCGGTAATAACGTCTTATTTAAAAACACAATTGTTGAACACAGACAACCAAATAGAAGAATTAATTAAGCTTTGCGCATTGGGCGATGCAGAGGCTCAAAAGCGGTTGTTTATGACGTATTATTCAAAGCTTATGACTATTTGTTTAAGATTTACCGACAACGAAGACGATGCTAAAGATGTTCTGAATGAAGGATTTCTGAAAATTTTTCAAAATATCGATCGCTTCAGCCACGAAGGCTCTTTTGAGGGCTGGCTTAAGCGCATTATGTCCAATACAGCCATTGATTTTGTTAGAAAACAGTATAAATTTAAAAATACCCAGCCCATTCACCATTTTCAGGATTTGCCCGATACCACTGGATATGTGGATGCAATCTCTATACTTTCTGAAAAAGAACTGCTTGTACTTATTCAAAAACTTCCTCCAATGTCGCGAAGTGTCTTTAACCTTGCGGTTTTTGATAATTATTCACACAAAGAAATTGCGCTCTGTTTGGGAATTAAAGAGGGAACTTCCATGTGGCATCTCAACAATGCACGGACTATTTTAAAGAGACAATTGGCGTTGTTGAATAAAGAAACGGAGGTGATTTATGGATAATTTTGATAAATTAATCTCCCAAAAAATTGACCAAATTCAGCTTCCTGATGCCGAACAGGCGTGGAGTGATTTTGATAATTTTAGAGCGCAACAGATTAAGGTCGCTCGCCCAATTCAAAAATCTACTCATAAGTTTCTCCTTGTTTTAGTGGGACTGTTGTTGTTATTTATGGGTGCTGTGAGTGGGTATTTCTTTTCGCAATTTTCAAAAGATAATTCGTTGAATAGTGCCGTGATGAAAATTTCGCCAATTGCTGCAAACCTTGAATCGACTCCTGTTTTGACCTCTATTCATCCAAATAAAGTGGTGGCTACAAAACCAATAGTTCCATTTAATAAGCAACCTAAGTTGACTCAAAATCGTTCGAATACTTCCAATAACAACAATCCGTTCATGGTCGTTGCCGACTCTGTTTCTAACTCAAACACTTTGGTTTCGGAGAATCCTATTAGTCATTCCGACGTTGTTGATGTGGTTGATAATCAGAAGTTGTCTGCAAATTTAAATATTGGGAATATAAACGATTTGTCTGTGACTCCAGAAGTTTACAAAGAGTCAGAACTGGTTGTAATTGCCAAAATTGTTGATAATAAAGCGGTTGAGGTTGTCGAGATAGCTGCGGAACCTGCTTCTACTCCCGAAGTTATACAGAAAACAACCCAAGAGAGTACTTTCTCCGAATCGGATAAATACATAGTGAAAAGTAGTTCTACGACTGCCAATGACTTTGCCACGAGTTCTGTTGCCGATGTGGGAACTGTTCGTAAAGTGCGATCGGTAAAGTTTAAAGAGTATATCTCTGTTTTTAAACGTTATACAGATGTTTCGCTTTATAGTTTAGAAAAATCAAATGATATTACAAGTGAATTAAATTCCCGATTTATCGACAATCCTGCCAACGCTGGAATTGAAAATAGATACTCGTTATCGGCAGGGGCAAAGTGTGGCGTTATTCAAACGGAGAATCAGTTGTTTGAAGTAAATACCCGAGATATTTATGTCGGCAATTCATTTGCAATGTTTGATAATAAAGTGGGTGTGGGACTGGCTGTCAATAGTTTTGAAAACAGAAACGTAAATGGACTAAATTTCAACCTCTCCTCAGCTTATCGCGTGGCGCTGACCAAAAATCAGCAATTACGATTTGGATTAGGAACGAATGTGTCTACTTTAAATTATTCAACGGAATTTTCGCCTCGAAGTGAAGTATCAATGCTTTCGTTTCATGCAGGGGTAAGATATAATTTCAAAACTATTTTTGCGCAAGCTTCGGTAAACAACATTGCTCCTCAGTTGCTCCGAAACGATCAGTCGTTGATTGTTAGTGTGCCAACTATTTCACAACTCATGGTGGGCGGTCGTCTCTATCTGTCCAAAAACTGGGCGCTGCACCCCATGGTTTCCCTCATCCATCAATCCAATAACGTAGATGTAAATGTGAGTGCGGGTTTGTCGTGTAAAAATCATTGGATGATGGGAGTTCAAACCACAAACTTCAATTCCGTTGGAATTTTTGCAGGAATGTATGCCAGCAAGCGACTTTCGATATTGTTAAAAACTCAGATTGAACCAAATAAAACATCTTCAAGTCTATTTTCTGAAAGTGGCGAAATTATGCTAAAATTGGAATTGGGAAATTTAAAACGGTAATTGAGCCTTTAAATGTTTTGTTTCCCCTAATTTATCCCCATTATTTTTCTTATCTTTGCTTTTCAAAAAAATGATTGAATGAAACTTAGTGTAATCATTGTTAACTACAATGTAGAACATTTTTTAGAGCAATGCTTATATTCTGTCGAAAAAGCGATTGTGGGCATCGAGTCAGAAGTCTGGGTTGTGGACAATAGTTCTGTCGATGGTTCATTAGCCATGCTTTCGGATAAATTTCCCTGGGTAAAATGCATTGCAAATACGGATAACTTAGGTTTCTCAAAAGCAAATAATCAAGCCATTCGATTGTCGAAAGGGGAGTACGTTTTGTTGCTCAATCCCGATACCATTGTGGAGAGTGATACTTTTAGCAAAACCATCGATTTTATGGACAGTCACCCCGATGGTGGTGGTTTGGGTGTGAAGATGATTGATGGAAAAGGAAATTTTCTTCCCGAATCCAAACGTGGGTTGCCAACTCCTGAAGTAGCTTTTTACAAAATATTTGGGTTGTCGAAACTTTTTAAAAAATCCAAACGATTTGGAAAATATCACCTTACGTATTTAGATAAAGATGAAACGTTTGAAGTAGATGTTTTGTCGGGTGCTTTTATGATGCTCCGAATGGAAACCATTGAAAAAGTGGGCATGTTGGATGAGGATTATTTTATGTATGGCGAAGATATCGATTTGTCCTATCGAATCACCCAAGGTGGATATAAAAATTACTATTTTTCCGATACCACCATCATCCATTACAAAGGCGAGAGTACCAAAAAAGGAAGTTTGAATTATGTGTTTGTTTTTTACAACGCCATGCGAATTTTTGCGCGTAAACATTTTTCGGGCAAAAGTAAAAGCTTTTTTATCTCTCTGATTAACTTTGCCATCTATTTAAGGGCTACTTTAAGCATTGCGAAACGATTTTTTCAAAAAACTTGGCTTCCCGTTACCGATTTTGTGCTTATTTTTCTTTCTATGGTTTTTTTGAAAAATTATTGGGAAAATGTGGCTATTTTTCAAAAATCAAATCACTTCCCCGATGAATTTATCTCAATTGCGGTCCCAATTTATATTGTTATATGGCTGTTTAGTATCTATTTAGCCAATGGATATAGCAAAACGAGTAAGCCTTCTAAAATTGTAAAAGGGGTGCTTGGCGGAACCTTGGTGATTTTAGTTTTGTATGCCCTTTTGCCCGAACAGTATAGATATTCAAGAGCCATGATTGTTTTTGGTGCAACTGCCATGATGGCCGTCTCGGTATTGTGGAGGATGTTTTTGAATGCAGTGGGTGTCTTGAAGTTTTCTTTTGGAAGCGATGCTACTCGTCGGTTTTTAGTGGTGGGCAATCACCAAGAGGGGCAAAGGGTGGTGGATGTTCTTAGAAGAACGAGTTTAAATCCAGATTTTATCGGAGTATTAACCCTCGAAAACGACAAAGAGAGTTTGGGCACCTTGGCGCAAATATCCGAAATTGTGACTATTTATAAAATTAATGAAGTGGTTTTTTGTTCCAAAGATTTATCTGCAAACGAAATCATCGCGTTAATGGGAACCCTTCATCCGCATCAGCTGGAGTATAAAATTGCACCTCCCGGAAGTCTGTCTATCATCGGGAACAATTCTATAAATCGTTCTGGAGATGTTTATGTAATTGATAAGAATGCCATTACAAATATGAAAAATAGAAGGAACAAGCGGGTTTTGGATGTTTTGGTTGCTTTTTTCTTTCTGATTACTTCGCCTATTTTTATGTGGTTTTCTAATCCATTTCGCTACTTTAAAAACTTAATTTCCATCTTTATGGGCAAGAAAAGTTGGGTGGGATTGGATAAAACAATTGATAATGAACATTTTTCATTGAAAGAAGGAGTCTTATTTCCGACCGATGGTTTACCGATCAAAAACTTAAGTTCGGATTTGGTGGAAAAAGCAAATTGTGTGTATACTAGTGATTATAAGGTGGATAATGATTTGATGATTATCTTTAAATCGCTCACAAAACTCGGTCGCTAAAAAAGAGACAGTTGGTTTTTTAAATGGAAACTTTTTCGGTGATAAATACTCTGTCCGAACCTGGCCAGTGCTTTTCGGTGTTCCAATGTCCCATATCCCATGTTCCGATCCCAACCATAATGTGGAAACTCTTCGTGAAGCGTTCTCATGTAAACATCACGTTCAGTTTTGGCTAATATCGAAGCCGCTGCAATCGATTGATAAAGAGAATCTCCCTTTACGATGCATTTGTATTTAAAATCTTGTTGAGTGTAAAATCGATTTCCGTCAATAATCACAAATTCTGGTTGAATTTCTAATGAACGAATTGCTTCATTCATCGCCTTGATGGAAGCATTCAGAATATTAATGGAATCTATTACTGCTTCATCTTCTTTGTGAATAGCCCATGATAAGGCGTTTTCTTTAATCTCAAGTGCCAGTTGGAATCTCTTTTTTTCTGATAGTTTTTTGCTGTCGTTTAATCCGATGATTGGAACTGCTGGATTTAATATCACAGCCGCTGCAAATACAGGTCCGGCCAAACAGCCTCTTCCAGCTTCATCACAGCCCGCTTCGGTGAGTTCCTGATATCGTTCTTGTAAAAAATCCATGTTTAAATTACGTTTAAACTCGCCAAAATAGTCATCAATACCATTCCCCAAAATAGCGATGCTGACAGAATCTGTTTCTTTGACTCGGATAGTTGAATGGAAAATGTGGCGGCTATCAGGAACGAGACAGTAATCAAACTTTGAGTGGTTGGATAGGTAGAAGCGAAAAGCATAATCACAGAAAAAATTGAAAATGTGATTAATACACTCGTCTTTTTTCTGATTTTAATTAATTTTCCTTGCTGATGATTGGCCAGAAATATATTTGATATAATTAGTAAAATCACCATTAAAATAGTTATTATAACCCTGTCTATCATTAATTTATGAATATGTTCCATAAGATCGCTCAACAATAGGCGAATTGCATTGTATTGAATATTCAGTTGATCAAATAAAAAATACCATGTTGCCAAGTAAATTATTGGAATGGTAAGCCCAATAAACATCGAAATAAAGTATCGCCAGTTTACGTGTCTAAAGATGATCAGATTGGTGATAATAGCAAATACTAATACAAAACTCGGAAAATAGAAGAGAAAAGCAAACGTGGTGTAAAATCCTGCTAACATCACATTATCGATTCCTTTGGAGGATTCGTAGGAGCTAAACATGCGGTCGAATGTTAGCATAATGAACGTGTTTGCAATGATCACGTGAGTCAATTGACCATTGATCGAGATAATGGATAGGATTAAATAAATAATTGCTGGTATCCAATTGTTTCGTTCAATTAGGTTGTGCTTTTGCATGATATACGTTAGATATATCGCTTGTATCAGCAATAGGAAAATGGATAAAAAGATGCTAAGAGCAGATCCTTGGGCGGAAAATGAGAAATATATTTGAGAAAGTGGTTCGTAAATAGGGAAATTGTTCACCGGGGGAATGGTGGTCGTAAATTTCCAAATCACCCAAATGAATGTGAGTGCTAACAATCCAAGTTGAACCGGAGGTCTATATGTTTTTATTGAAAAAATCATGATTTATTATTCGCAAATTCGTACCCAATGTCTTTTCGAAAGTTCATCCCCGAAAATTTAATATGATGAATCGTCTCATACGATTTTTCGAGTGCTTCTTGAATGGTGGCACCCTTAGAGGTTACCGCAATTACTCTTCCTCCCGAGGTGATGTGTTCCCCAAGCTCATTCTTAGAAACTCCCGCAAAAAACAAGGAGCTATTGGATGTTATTTCGGCATTTATTTCGATGATGTCTCCTTTGGTGTATGCCTCTGGATAACCTTTGGCAACAAGCATTACAGTGGCAGTGGCTTCATTGCTTATTTTTATTTGCTCTTTATAAAGTTCGCCTTTTGCTGCGGCAATCATATGTTCGACTAAATCGCTTTCGATGCGTGGCATGACTGATTCAGTTTCTGGATCGCCCATTCTTACATTGTATTCAATCACAAAAGGTTCGTCGTTTACTTTTATTATTCCAAAAAAGATAAATCCACAATAGTTTAACTTCTCTTCTTCAATTCCTTTTAATGTAGGCAGAATTACTTGATTAATTACTTTATCTTCAAAAGATTTGGTTACAAAAGGAACGGGTGATATTGAGCCCATGCCGCCAGTGTTTAGTCCTGTGTCTTGTTCTCCTATTCGTTTGTAGTCTTTCGCATTTGGGAGCAGTAGATAGTCTTTCCCGTCTGTTAAAACGAACATGGAGCACTCAATGCCCGACAAAAACTCTTCAATCACTACCTTGTTACCAGAATTGCCCAATTTGTGATCCAGTAAGAAATCTGCCAATGTTAGTTTTGCCTCTTCTGCGGTGTTTACAATTACAACTCCTTTGCCGGCAGCTAATCCATCGGCTTTCAGGACGTATGGAGGATTTAGTTGCTCAATAAAAGTGTACCCTTCGTGAATATTTTCTTCTGTAAATGTTTTGTATGCAGCGGTTGGAATATGATGGCGGATCATGAACTCTTTGGCGTAATCCTTACTGCTTTCTAGTTGGGCAGCCTCTTGCGAGGGACCAATTATCAAAATATCTTTTAAAATTGGGGATGCTTTAAAATAATCAAATATTCCTAAGGCCAAAGGCGTTTCGGGACCCACGACCACTAACTCAATGTTTTTTTCTACACAAAATTTACCGATACTTTCAAAATCAGTTTCCGCAATAGATAGTTGGATTCCATAATTGCTACTGCCAGCATTGCCTGGAGTAATGTACAATTCTGTTGTATTTTTACTTTGAATTATCTTCCATGCTAGGGCGCTTTCTCTGCCACCCGATCCAATTAATAATATGTTCATCTTGCTGTTTTACATTTGAGTGCTCAAAGGTAATCAATTTTCATAAATTTTGAAAAGATTGTGGGTTGTTAAAAACAAAAAAAGGAGAATTTTACTTCTCCTTTTTTTCGTTCTATGATTGTCAATTATTAGGTTGTAATAAGAGAAATCAAATAATGTTTCGTGTTTCCTAAAACATCAGTGATTGACCCCGATTCAAAAAATCGAGAGTTTTCTAACAATCACTAATTAGTCTTGAGGGATGTTTACATCTAAATCATCGCCAATTACTTCCAATTTAAATCCTGAACCATGAATGTTTTTGATGTTCACGTTTGGATCTTCTTGTAAGTATTTACGAAGTTTAGTGATGAACACATCCATACTTCTGCCAATAAAATAGTCATCTTCGCCCCAAACAGTTTTCAAAATCACCTCGCGAGGGATTAATGTGTTTTTGTGTGAAGATAAAAGTTTCAATAAGTCAGACTCTTTACGAGTTAAACTACGATTGATACTTGGAGATTTAAGTTGAAGTGCACTGTAATCAAATGTAAATATTCCCATTTGGAAAACTTCTTGTTCGCCAAGGAAAGATGTGATTTTAACTGCTTTAGTACGACGTAAAATAGCTTCAATACGAAGACTTAACTCTTCAGTACTAAATGGTTTTGTGATGTAATCATCAGCACCAATTTTGAAACCTTTAATTTTGTCTTCTTTTAAAGTACGAGCTGTTAAGAAAATCATTGGAACATGTTTGTCAATGTTTCTGATCTCTTGAGCAAGACTGAAGCCGTCTTTTACTGGCATCATGATGTCTAAGATACACAAATCAAATTTGTCTTTGGTGAACACTTTTCCACCTTCTTCGCCATCACTGCAAGCAGTAACTTCGTAGTTTAACATTTCTAAGTAGTCTTTTAAGACTAGACGTAGATTTTGGTTGTCTTCTACTAATAGAATTTTGTTTTTTTCGCCTCTCATTTTGTTATTTTTTTTTGTTGTTGATTATTTATTGATTTTAAAAGGTAAGAATACGGTGAATTTAGACCCCCTGCCCAATTCGCTTGTTACTGATATTCTTCCTTTGTGGATGTCTACCAATTGTTTTACAAAGTATAAACCGAGTCCGAAACCTTTAATGTTAAAACCGTTATTTATTCTGAAAGTTTTGTTGAATATTTTCGATAATGTGTCGTTGGGTATCCCAATTCCGTTGTCTGATACCGTCACGCTTATTCCTGAATTATTTGATTTTGTAGAAATCTGAATGGTTGGATTAGTCGGAGAATATTTAATTGCATTATCAATAAGGTTTGTAAAGATCATCGTGATAAATGAATAATCTCCTGCTACATTGTAATCAGTTGCTTCCAGAATGTTCTTGATGCTGCCATGGTGCTCTTCGATGATCATATCGAAGTTTTTGATCTCTTTTTTTAGAAGTTCGTGAATATTTACTTCCGTAATATTCATTTTAGATGCGCTGTTTTCGATGATTGGAATACTCAAAAGACGATCTACAATTTGTTTCATCTTTCGGTTCTCTTCCTTGATAATAAGGATGTAAGATTTTATTTTGTCTTTGGGTAAATCGTAATCGAATTTTTTGAAAATGTCCGCAGCTATAAAAGTGGTTGCAATGGGCGTTTTTAATTCGTGGGTGATGTTTTGAAAAAAGTCATCTTTTAGCTTTGACTCTTTATTGCTCAAATACCAACGACGAAAAATGAAAATAAAAGTGGCAGTAAACAAAATAATTATCGCAAAAGTCTTTGTCATGGGCTCTTTTAACTTAGAAAGAACTAACGTCCTATAGTTCGGGATGTAAAAGTGACAAGTATAATAATGACCTATTCCTTTGTTAAATGTATAGGTGTTGGAGGAGATTGGGGTTTTATCCCATTTGTTGTTAAGTTCTTCTGCGGATGAAGCAATTATCTCGTTATTCAACGCAGAAGTTACAATAATAACAGCATTTGTGATCTCAAGGGAATCGCTTACACCCTTTTTGATTGCTGGAATTAAAGTACTCTTAAAGTAAATTTGATCGGTAAGTAAGGTGTCTCGATTGCTGTTATGGTATTTTATGATTTCCTTGCTCAAGGTCGAATTAAGTAAGGAATTTGCAGAAATATCAATTTTTGATTTCTCATAGTTGTAGGCGAACTCGTGTAATAATAAGAATACAAAAAACAATAGCAACGTCAGTATCACTACCGTGCTAAAATAAATTGATTTTAAATTATTCTTAAAGTTCATCTTTAATATTTTTATGATATAAGTAAGCCATTTTTAATGAATAATGAAAATATTCTAATATTTACAAACTCTGTGTTTAACATTTAATTTTGTAAATATACGATTATTCTTTGATTTAATGAACGATGTTTCGTAAATTATTTGTTTAAGATTTATTTTATAGCTGATTATCAGAGATTTGAGTTTTTTAAAATTAAGATATTTATTTTCTAGATTCTGTGATTAACATAATTTAGTTCTAATAACGGCTATTTAGAATGAGAAAAGTTGAGTTGGTTTCGTTTGTTCTATATAAAAGATGCTTAAATTTACAAACAGAATTTCTTAAATATCTTAACGGCTTTTTTTGTTTTATAAATATGACTAAATAGGTAACAATTAATTTTTAAAATGGTTTAGTTCAATCTTAGATTTTTTTTCTATTATAGGGAACATTAAGCTAAAATTAGTACTTTTGGCGGTTTTTATACTTCAATAAATCAGCAGTTCAGTCGTGCAGCGAGTAGTATGTGAAATTCAGTAGTGATTTTTCGGTCTCTATTTTCACCCTTTGATGTTTGTTTTTAGCATTCGATAGTCTGTTTTACATTCAAAACGATTACTTTTGTGGAATAATATAAACTGTGAATGAGTAATCTGTTGCAAAATACCACAAATTCGGATCATGTATTTGTAGAAGTAATTCTTCCTTTGGCTGTTCCTGGTACTTTTACGTATCTGGTGCCCGCTGAATTTGAATCTTCTATTGCCATCGGTTGCCGGGTGAGTGTGCAATTTGGACGGAATAAAATTTACGCCGCCATTGTCTCAAATATTCACCGCATTACGCCCGAATATAACACCAAACCAATATTGACGGTATTGGACGAAACGCCTATTGTGATGGAATCTCAACTTGCTTTTTGGCGGTGGATTTCATTATATTATATTTGTCACTTGGGCGAGGTGATGAGCGCTGCGCTTCCGAGAGGTTTAAAACTTAGTAGCGAGACCAAAGTGGTGGTAAACGATGATTTTGATGGCGATATTTCACTCTTTTCTACCAAAGAGTTAGCCATTATCGATGCGCTGACTCAAAATGGAGTGCTTACCATCATGCAAATAGCCAAATTACTTAATCAGCAGAAAGTAATCCATATTATAAGAGGTCTGATTTCTAAAAAAGTGGTATTGATTACCGAAGAGGTCGATGCTAAATATAAACCCAAAATTGCCGAATTTATCTCACTCTCGTCCGATTTAAGCGAAAGCGAACTTGCGCTCTCTTCGATGTTTGATGTGTTGAATAAAAGTAAAAAAACGTATAAGCAGATGCTTGCGTTGATGGCTTTTGTGAAAGTATGTGCTGGTGATTTTTCCAAAATTATTTTAAAATCGGAACTGCTTAAAGAGTTTGAATGCTCGTCTTCTTCCATCGATAGCCTTATAAAGAAAGGGGTTTTTGTCTCTACCATAAAACAAATTTCCCGTCTTCAAAAATTCGAATCTTCTCTCTCTGCGGATGACGTTAAATATACTCAGCCTCAAGCGGAGGCAATTGCGAACATCGAAGAGGGATTTAAAACGAAGGATATCGCCCTTTTGCACGGTGTGACAGGAAGTGGAAAGACTGAAATTTATATACATTTTATAAAGCAAGCACTCGAGAGAGGGGAACAGGTGTTGTATCTTTTGCCCGAAATAGCACTCACAAGCCAAATTGTTCATCGATTGCATAAGTACTTTGGCGATACGGTGGGTGTGTATCACTCCAAATTCAACGAAAACGAACAGGTGGAAATTTGGGAAGCGGTTCTTGGTCACACCAGCGGAAGCGATTCTATGAAATATTCTGTGATTTTAGGTGCTCGTTCTGCCATTTTTTTACCTTATGCCAAGTTGGGGTTGATTATCGTGGACGAAGAGCATGATTCTTCCTACAAACAAATAGATCCAGCTCCGCGATACAATGCCCGCGACTCTGCATTATATCTTGCATCGGTGCATAAGGCTAAAACCATATTGGGTTCGGCCACACCATCGGTGGAGAGTTATTACAACGCACAAGAGGGAAAATATGCCTTGATTAAGTTGGATACAAGATTCACCAATGTTGAATTGCCCGAAACTTCGGTGGTGAATTTGCACCATGCTCACAAGCACAAAGCCATGAAATCGATGTTTTCGGAAGTTCTTATCGATCATATCAAAAGTGCGTTAGCATTGAATGAGCAAGTAATTCTGTTCCAAAATAGGAGAGGGTTTTCGCCCATCATCGAATGTCAAAAGTGCCAATTTGTTCCAAAATGTATCCGTTGTGATGTCTCGCTGACGTATCACAAAAAAAGTGACGCACTCAAATGTCACTACTGCGGATATTCTGTCCCAACCATTCATACTTGTCCCGAGTGCTCAAGCACCGACTTGAAAGCCAAAGGGTTAGGAACGGAGAAAATTGAAGAAGAGTTAGCACTTATCTTTCCAGACATCAAAATTGGCCGCATCGATCAGGATACTTCTGGTTCTAAGGTTGCATTGGTGAAGATTTTAAATGATTTTGAAGACCATAAATTCCATATTCTTGTTGGAACTCAGATGATTACCAAAGGATTAGATTTTGGAAATGTCTCGCTGGTGGGAATTATCAATGCGGATAGTTTGACCGCTTATCCCGATTTTAGATCGTTCGAACGTGCGTTTCAGTTGATGGTGCAAGTAAGTGGTCGCTCGGGGAGAAAAGAGAAACAGGGAAAGGTGATTATTCAAACGTATAATCCTGCAAATCCGGTCATCGATTTTGTGATGCAAAATAACTATCAAGGGATGTTCCAACATCAGATAAGCGAGCGCAAGAGCTTCTTTTATCCACCTTTTGTGCGACTGATTAAAATAGTAGTAAAACATCCAAAGGATTGGATCGTGGTAGATGCCGCCAAACAACTGGCTCTCCTTTTGAGCAAACAGCTTCCGGATATAGTTTTAGGTCCCGAGTATCCAATGATATCGATGATTAACAACTATTATCTGAACGAGATTTATATCAAAATAGACAAAAATAGTGGCATCCACGAAAAGAAAGTCCGCATAAGCACTCTCATAAACCAAGTTCTTCACCAACAGCGCTACTCAGGCGTGAGAATTTCGGTGGATGTGGATCCGCAGTAATTTTGATTTTATGTAGGAATTGTTTTATATTTGCCATCAGAAATTCTATTATTCACAACCAGGACTATTTTCAATTATAATCAAACTATGAAAAAAAAATTATTTATATTCAGTATTTTGTTATCCTGCTTCTCAACTTTATATTGTCAAAGCAGCATTCGGTTGTACACGCCTGAATCAGACTTTATTAGAAATATTATGGCATCGGATTCCAACGATTATATTGCAAATATTGATATTTTCAATACAAATATTATGGAATTTGATTCGTCGATAGTGATAAAAATTAATAAGAATGGAACGGTGATGAATACTCTAAATTTAAGCAGTCATTTTCCTGATGCTAGGGTAGTTATTGAAGGGAAATCTTTAAAGTTAAATACCGGCGAATATGTAGCCCTTTGTAATATGTTTTACGACCAGCAGCAGATGTGTAATACTGGGTTAGTTTATTTCGATGATGATCTTGAAATTGTTTCTGTTAAAATGATGGGTGATCCCTCACAATACCAAAAGTCAAAGGCAATGATGTTGAACAGCAAGCATCAATTGATTGTATGTGGAACTGTTCGTTGTGGCAATGCTTCCAATTATATTGATAGTGTTTTTCTTCGCAAATACATTCCACAGGGAGATTTGATAAATGAGGGGCGTCTCTTTGATTCGTATTCAAATTCAATTCAAAACATATTAGAATTACCCTTTTATGGTTTGTATGTTTTGCACTTCCGAAACAATATGAATAATACATACGTTGATACGAACTTAACTACTTCTCGAACCGTTTTCAATGGTTGTTCTGGTTGTTCTCAAACTAGTCCATGGACATATCAGATATCTGACCGAAAATTCATTAAAGCAATTTCTATTGATCTTACCGATCCGATTTTAGGAAATTACGACGCTTATGATGTAGGTTTTATCGTAAAAGACACAACTCCTTCCACATTACCAATAGATACAATAGAGGAAGTTTATAGGTTTGGCGAAATTAATCATTTAGACATGCTCTGTGGTTTAGATTTCGTTGCTCCAGATACTGTTTATCTATTGTATAAATTTGTAGACACCACCATTTCGTATAAAGATGTATACACTTTGCAAAAATCAACCACCACCGGATCTGTCTTTTGGAGCAAAAATTACACCTGCGATGTAAATCGTTGGTTGGCCATCGAAGCTACCGATAATGAGATATTGATGTATGGTAGATTTTGGCAAGGTGATAGTCATTTGGATGATCTTTATACTTCGAATCCTATGATTGTTCGGCTAGATAAAGAGGGAGTAATTCTTTCAACAAATGATGTTAGTTTTCAGCATGCTGATGTGATGTTATACCCAAACCCAACTAATTCAATTTTAAATCTGAGGATTGAGAATAGCGATTGTAGATTTGAAAATTTTAAAATATTCAACATTATGGGACAATGTGTCTATAACGCTAAAGTGCCTAAAAGCAGTAAAGATGTTAATTTAAAAATTGATATTTCAGATTTTAGCAAAGGCACTTATTTTTTACAAATGATTGGGGATGACTCTCATGTTACCAAAAAGTTTGTCGTAAATTAGGCGAATGATTGGTTTAAATAATTATCTAGGGGAGATGAAATGTATTCATTTCCCTTTTTTTAGTGAATAACACAATTACGAATAGAGTATTCTAAATGAAATGGCTTTTAGTTTCTTAACCTAATCTTGTCATAATGTACATCCCTATGAGATTTAGTAATATTTCTAGATGTCCAATTGAAACATCATTCTACTATATATATTAGCAAAAAAAAAGTCATTCAAAACTGAATGACTTTTTTAAATATTTTCTGTTACTAATAGATTTCTGGGAACATAAATATGAGTCCAACGCCGCCCGAAAATTGGTGATGTTGTTCGTAGATATAGTATCTATTTTTTGCAAAGTGATAATCGGCAAATATATTTAGGCCTACATTTTCAGTAAACATAAAGTTGGCTCTAATTCCAGCATGAAAAACAACTGGGCGATATTTTTCTTGTTTTACAATCACAAGGGCATCTTGGTTGGGAATTGGCGTGCCATAATTATTGTATGGATAAACCTCTTCGTATAAAACGCTTCCTTTGGGAGTGGTAAGCACTTGGAATCCTGCACCCGCAGTAAGCATAAATGACATTCTTTCGTTAGGCATTGCATTAAAATATGCATTTGCGGTATAATTTCTTGCTTGGTAAATATCTACATCTACGGTAGTACGATTGTATGAAATATCTGGTTTAGTGGTGTAGTTGTCCGCAAATTTATTAGGAAGAATATTCATAAAAGCCCAATCTACTTTTAATCCAGTGCCAAAAAGATAATGGAAAAAGTAAGCTCCTTCAAAGTTTCCGTAGTAACCAATCTCTTTGGTCTCTTCAAAATTATTACGAGTGATACCGCCACCAATGCTGATAAAGTGAGGTTTTGTTTCGTAAAACTGACCAAAAGAATAACCCATGGATAATCCAATAATCACCAATAAAAAAGTATATTTTCTCATATCTTATATGTTTTAAAGTGCTAATTTATGATTTTTTTTAATTAAATACACAATCAATACGTTTTTTATGATAAAAAAGTTTCTTAATTCACTAAAAAGCCGGAAATAAATGCAAAAACAACCTTTTTTCAGTTAGCAGTGATCAGTTAACAGTTATCAGAGCGTCCTGTGTTTTTCAAAATTCGAAGATCCTCGTCTGAAGAAGAAGAGCGAAGCCAAGAAGGTGACAGAGTGACGAGTGACGAGTGACCGCGAAGCGACGATGGAAAAAGTGAAAAGTGAAAAGTGAAAAGTGAAAAGTGAAAAGTGAGAAGACCGCGAAGCACGATGCGCTAGCGAGTCCAGGCAAAGTGATACCGGCGCGAAGCAAGACGAGCTTTGCTCTGTCACTCCGTCACCCCGTTACCCCGTCACCTCTTCAGTTTAGCTTCGCTCCGTCACTCGTCACTTTGTCACTTTTTTTTTAAAATATTTTGTTTAAAGGAATAAAAAGTATAAATTTGGAAAAAAATCAATCAGATTAAACTTTTTTGATTTAAAAGTGTCTATCTGTTTTAATCACATAATTTAAAAACCCAAAAAAACAAAATAGTATGAAAAACTTAGGAATTTTAATGGTTGCATTCTTTATGGTTGCTACCTCTGCGTTTGGACAAAAAAAGAGTGTTCAACTTACTCCTGAACAAAGAGCCACAAAGCAAACAACCCTGTTGACAAAACAGTTGTCGTTGACCGCTGATCAGGCTACAAAAATTAATAAAGCAATTTTAGAGAGAATTGTAGGCATAGATCAAATTAAAACAAAATATCAGGGACAAAAGAGCAAAGAACGTAATGCTGAAATTAGAGAAATGAGAATTAGCTATTTGCAAGTGATGAAAAATGTTTTGGATGGTCCTCAATTTGATACATGGCACAAATCGTACAAGAATAAAATTGGAAAACCTGCCAAGAAGAACGTTAAAATTCAGTCTAAAGCTGTTGCAGAAGATGAAGTTGAGAATTTTTTCTAATTTAATTCTTTTAATTACATAATTTTAAAAGCTGCCTTTGAAAGGGTGGCTTTTTTTTGTTGCCACAAATTTACACGAAATGGAGGACGGCGAAGCCAATTGAGTATTCTTTGTCATTTGTCTTCGTCTGAAGATTCTTTGTTGTATTGCGGGCTGAAAGCGGTCTGCTGAACCTAGCCTGCCACGACTTGGCGTGGTCGAAGTGCCCAGTTTATTTCAGCCTCAGGCTGGTCCCTGAGCCCTCCTTTGTAGCATAGAATACTCAGTATGCGGATTTTTTAAATTTAGAGAACAAAACTACTTCGAAGATTTTTCTTTTTTAGTGTCACTTTTGTCTTGACATCCCGCCTTGCGGGATAAACTCCAGTAACTGTTTTCAAGTCCCGTAGGCGATGTAGTGCGATGCGTTGAGCCTGTCGAAACGAGCCTGGTCGAACTGGACGTAATGTCGGTAAAAAAAAGATCTAAAATTATAAATAAGTGCCGTAGGCGATGCAGTGAGCCTTCCAGTGGAGGATGGATTTGTCGAACTGTACGAAACCTAATAACTAAAAAAGGAAAACCACTTTACTTCGAAGATTTTTCTTTTTTAGTGTCACTTTTGTCTTGACACAAAAGTAACCAAAAAGTCAAGACTTCGCCAAAAAAGCTAAAAAAGAGGTGATTTTCCGGCGCGAGCCAAGCTATATGGTTTACGGAGGTAATTTAATTCACATAACGGATGTTTCCGACTTGGATCTATCTACTTCAACGCACCCGCCTCGCTAATCCCCGAATATAAAGTTTCTAAATCGCATTATAATTATAATTGATATTCGAGGGCAGGCCGTAAAATCACCTCTTTTTCTTAACGCTTTTTTGACAAGGTCGGTCGAGATAGCATACCGGTCTTTTTAATACAAAAAACCATTTTACTCAGAAGGTTTTTTCTTTTCTAAATCAAAGATTAAGCGTTAGTCAAACCTTGAAGTAAAGACTAATTCAAAGTTTCATGTATAGATTTTACCCAAAATACATAATTGTTTATTTATGAAGCAGTTGTGTAAATCAGTCATTGGTAGTAATGCTGTTTATTTTCTTCAAATTGTTTGTTAAATTCAATCCTTTTTGTTTTTTTTAACCCGTAGAAAACTCTATTTGTCCAATAAAGAGTAATTATTCGAAAAAAAGAGGTTATTTTTGCATTATAATTAATTAGAGAGTTTGTATTATGAAATCAGTCGTTTATACCCTTGTCCTTGTCGCAATTGCTGCTTCAGGATTTGGACAAAAAAGCAAAAACATGCCGGTTAACCCATTTTTTACTGAGTGGAAAACACCTTATGGAATTCCTCCCTTTGAAAGCATTAAAAATGAACATTTTATTCCTGCATTTCAACTTGGGATGAAACAACAGAAAGAGGCAATTCTAGCAATTGTCAACTCTAAAGAAAATCCTACTTTTAAAAATACCATCGAAGCGGTCGAAAATTCAGGGAAATTGCTTTCACGAGTGAGTTCTGTTTTCTCTAATTTACGCTCGGCAAATACGGGTCCGGAGTTGCAGAAAATTGCCACCGAAATACTGCCCATCCTTTCTGCCCACAGCGATGATGTTAATTTAAACCCATTTTTGTTTCAACGAATAGAAGCTGTTTACAACCACAGAACTACGGATCCGCTCAACGAAGAGCAATTACGTTTGGTGGAAGTTTATTATAAGAGTTTTGTTCGCTCGGGGGCTAAATTAGACGAAGCCAAACAAGAGAGAATGCGTACCATCAACAAAGAGATGTCGTCGCTTACGTTGAGATTTGGCGATAATCTTTTGGCAGATAACAATAGTTTCTTGCTAATTATTGATAAAAGCGAAGATTTAAAAGGTCTGCCTGTATCGGTGGTGCAAGCAGCTAAAGAGGAGGCAGTTGCACGAAAATTAGTCGATAAATGGGTTTTTACACTGAACAAACCAAGTTTGATTCCATTTTTGCAATATGCAGAGAATCGTTCGTTGAGAGAGCAGATATATAAAGGATATTTGAATCGTGCGAACAATATGAATGAATTTAATAACAACAAGATTATTTCTCAAATTGTAAACCTTCGATTAGAAAAAGCGAAGTTGTTGGGTTACGAGAATCATGCTACCTACGTATTAGAAGAGAATATGGCCAAAAATCCTCAACGGGTATTTGACCTTTTTGATCAGATTTGGGATTTTGCCATAAGCAGAGCTAAAACTGAAGAGGCTGATATGTTCAATTTGGCGAAACAATCCTCGGATAAAATTGATAAAATTGAGTCGTGGGACTGGTGGTATTATGCCGAAAAAGTCCGTAAAGACAAATTTAACTTAGATGCTGAAGAGTTGCGTCCCTACTTTAAACTCGAAAATGTAAGAGATGGAATCTTTTGGGTAAGCAAACAATTGTATGGAATTAAATTTACCGCAGTTCAAAAAACTCCCAAATATCACGCAGACGTCACCACATATCAGGTAAATGACAAGGATGGAAAATTGTTGGGTGTTTTGATGATGGACTTTTTTCCACGCGCATCAAAGCGGGGAGGAGCGTGGTGTACGTCTTATCAACCCGCTCATTATCAAAATGGAAAACGTGTAACGCCTGTGGTTTCGTTGGTCTGTAATTTCACCAAGCCCACTTCAGATAAACCCTCATTGTTGAATATGGACGAAGTGGAGACATTCTTCCATGAGTTTGGTCACGCATTGCACGGACTATTTTCCAATTGCCAGTACAAAGGCAGCATCTCAGTGCCAAGAGATTTTGTAGAGTTGCCTTCACAGATTATGGAACATTGGGCTACGGAACCATTGGTGATGAAACATTATGCAAAACATTATCTTACCGGCGAAGTTTTACCAGATGTGTTGATTGAAAAGATGCAAAAAAGTGCAAAATTCAACCAAGGTTTTGCCACTGTTGAGTTCTTATCGGCTGCATATTTAGATATGATGTATCATACAAAACCCTTAGATGCACCGTTTGATCCAAGTGTTTTTGAAACAGAAATGATGAAAAATCGTGGCCTTATTAGTTCCATCGTTCCAAGATACCGAAGTACTTACTTCCAACATATTTTTGCAGGTGGATATTCGGCAGGTTATTACAGCTACTTGTGGTCGGAAGTTTTAGATTCAGATGCTTTTGAAGCATTTGAAGAGACCGGCGATATTTTTAATAAAAAGGTAGCTGACGATTTTAGAAAGAAAATTTTAGAACGTGGAAATACAAGAGATCCACTTCAAATGTATATTGATTTTAGAGGTAAAGAACCAGATATTAAGCCTTTATTGAAAAACAGAGGACTATAGGGAGTTCCTGGAAATTTAATTTTCAGAAACCCTTTAAAATTAATTGATTTTCAACGCCACCCCTTAGGGCGCGGGGCAAAAGTGTTGAAAATCTGAATATAAACTTACTCAATTAAAAACTAAGTCCTAGTTCGCTAAATTGTATGTAAATAGATGTATGTTAATGTATTACGTCTGTTTTTATCAGACAATAAAGAATTATAATGATCGCTTGAATTTATTTCTCAATAATATTTTTCAGCAAAAGATTGATAATAAAAATGTTACAGATTCTTCTCATAAATAAATAAATAACAATTAAACGTAAAATATGAAAAAAACAGTGTTATGTATGGCGATGGTAGTGGCTACTACTGTGGGCTATTCTCAAGCGAAAAAGGCGGTGACTTCTTCAGCGAATCCATTGCTAACTGCGTGGGAAACTCCTTATGGACTTCCTCCGTTCAATAAGATTAAAACGGAACATTTTGCCCCTGCATTTATGGTGGCTATGGAGACTCAGATTAAAAATATTGATGCAATTATTAGCAATCCAGAAAAACCGAATTTTAAAAACACCATTGAAGCAATGGAGAAATCGGGTGCGTTGATGAATAGAATTGCCATGGTTTTTTACAACGAAATGTCGGCAAACACAACGGATGAATTGCAAAAAGTGGCTGAAGTGATGGCTCCTTTGATGTCTAAACATAGCGATGATGTATCGTTAAATCCAAAATTATTTGTTCGCATCAAAGAGGTTTATACCAATAGAGCTTCCGAAAAATTGAATGGCGAACAATTACGTTTGTTAGAGAAATATTACAAGGATTTTGTCCGCAGTGGCGCAAATTTGGACGAGAGCAAACAAGGTGCTTTGAGAGATATTAATAGCAAAATGGCGCTCCTTACGTTGCAATTTAGCAACAATGTGATGGCAGAAACCAATGGCTATAAGCTGATTATCGATAATAAAGAAGATTTGGCAGGTTTGCCAGCGTCGATTATTCAAATGGGTGCCGACGATGCTAAAAGTTTTAATATGGCTGGTAAATGGGTTTTTACAACCAAAAAACCAAGCATGTTGCCATTTTTGACCTATTGTAAAAATCGTGATCTTAGAGAAAAAATATATTCTGCTTACTTAAATAGAGGCAATAATAACAACGAAAATGATAATAAAAAGATTATTTCCGAAATCGTAAACCTTCGCTTACAACGCTCTAACTTATTGGGATACAATACTTATGCAGAATATGGTTTGGAGACTACTATGGCTAAAAAAGCGGATGCTGTAATGGATTTATTAAATAAATTATGGCCTCCTGCACTAAAAGTCGCTCAACTTGAACAAGATGAAATGCAAAAATTAGCCGTTAAAGAGGGCGATCGCATCAAAATTGAGTCATGGGATTGGTGGTATTATGCCGAAAAAGTAAGAAAAGCGAAATATGATTTAGATGAAGAACAACTTCGTCCTTACTTTAAATTGCAAAACGTGAGAGATGGGATTTTTGCAGTGACTAAAAAACTTTACGGTTTATCGTTTGTAGAGAAAAAAGGAATTCCACTTTATCACCCCGATGCTACATTGTACGAAGTGAGAGAAGCAAACAACACGTTGCTTGGTGTAATTATGTTGGATTATTATCCACGTGCTAGCAAACAAAATGGTGCTTGGTGCACCGGTTACCGAACTGCTCATGTAGAAAATGGCAAACGTATAATCCCAATTGTTTCCATTAACTGCAACTTAAATAAACCTTCTGGAAACGAGCCTGCATTGTTAAGTTTAGATGATGTAGAGACTTTCTTCCACGAATTTGGTCATGGTATCCATGCGTTGGTTTCAAATTGCCAATACGAAGGAAGTGCCAATGTTTCGAGTGATTTTGTAGAGTTGCCATCACAGATTTTCGAAAATTGGGCAATGGAACCACAAGTGTTGAAAATGTATGCGAAACATTACAAAACAGGTGCAGTAATTCCACAATCTTTAATTGATAAATTGGAAGCCAGTAGTAAGTTTAATCAAGGTTTTGCAACGGTTGAATATCTTTCTGCAGCCATCTTAGACATGAAATATCACATGTTGACAAAGGTTGAAGAGATCGATGTAAACGATTTTGAAAACACTGTTTTAAAAGAATTAGGTGCAATTCCATCGGTAGCTCCAAGATACAGAAGTACATATTACTTACATATTTTCTCGAGTAGCGAATATGCAGCGGGTTATTATAGCTATATCTGGTCTGAAGTTCTCGACTCAGATGCTTTCAATGCATTTGTTGAAAAAGGAAACATCTTTGACAAAGCAACCGCTGACTCGTTTAGAAAAAACATCTTAGAAAAAGGAAATAGCGTAGATCCACTAATTATGTACCGCGATTTCCGTGGTCGTGATGCTGTGATCGAGCCACTTCTTAAGAAAAGAGGATTGAACTAGACGTTAAATTCTTAAATGAAATAAAAAAAACTCGTTGGTTTACTCCGGCGGGTTTTTTTTGTGGGGAAGTTTTGAAAGAGGTTGCCGAGAGCGCGAAGCTTAGGAGAAAAAGTGACGAGTGACGATCCCGAAAAATAAATCCGCAAAATGGCGGACTATTTTTTCGGGAGTGACGAGTGACCGCATCCCGAATTTTAAATCCGCCGCGGCGGAACACGAATTCGCACGAACCGAAGGACGGCGAAGCCAATTGAGTAACCTTTGTCGCTGGTCTGATAAATCAGCCCAATTAACACGAATTGAGTAACCTTTGTCGCTTGTGTCAGTCTGAAGGCTCTTTTTTGCGGGCTGAAAGCCCAGCTTGTTTCAACCCCAGGCAACGCCTGGGGCTGAAATGTTTATAAACACCAAAGATTTTGGCGGAAAAATTGTTGCGAAGCAAAACGGTTTTTGTGACAAAATCTTTCCAAAAGGCAAGTTCCAAAAGGCAAGTTCCTCATCTCTTCCCCCTCTAACTCTCGTGCTTCGCACATCGTCGCTCCGCGCACTCGGCTACTCCCGAAAAAACAGTCCGCCAGTTGGCGGATTTATTTTTCGGGATTGGCTTCTCCGCTACTCGGCCACTGCTATCTTATCTTCCCCCTCTAACTCTCGTGCTTCGCTCATCATCGCTTCGCGCACTCGGCTTCTCCGCCACTCGGCTACTGCTATCTTCTTCCTCCGTTCATTTTTCTTTTTAAAATTCCCTCTAATTTTTATATCTTTGCAAAAAACAAATTATATGAATCAGCTAACTGCGTTGACTGCGATTTCTCCTATTGATGGACGATATAGAAAAACCACCGATTCGTTGGGTGAATATTTTTCGGAATTTGGACTGATTAAAGCCCGTGTAATGGTGGAAGTAGAGTATTTTATTGCACTTTGCCAGTTGCCATTGCCTCAGTTGGTAAACATCCAATCGTCCAAATTTGATCAGATGAGAGCCATTGTTGCCAATTTTTCGGTGGTGGACGCTACTGCCATTAAAGAGATTGAGAAAACGACCAACCATGATGTGAAGGCGGTTGAGTATTATTTAAAAGATAAGTTTTCGCAAATTGGAATAGTCCAGGAACTTGAATTTATTCACTTTGGACTTACTTCGCAGGATATCAACAATACCGCTACACCTTGGTTGCTTATGAGTGCTCATCATCATGTGATGGTCCCACTTTTTGAGGAAGTTTGTCAAGCGATTCATGCTCAAGCTATTTTGTGGAAAGATGTTCCGATGCTTGCGCATACGCACGGACAACCGGCTTCTCCTACCACTGTAGGTAAAGAGATGTATGTTTTTTACGAACGGTTGCAGAAACAGTTTGAAATGTTGAAATCGATTCCTTTTACTGCCAAATTTGGAGGAGCAACAGGAAACTTCAATGCTCATTTTGTAGCTTATCCTTCAATCAATTGGGTGGATTTTGGGAACAAATTTGTCGAAAATCATCTGCACTTAAATCGCCAGCAAACTACCACACAGATAGAACATTACGATATGATGGCGGCTTATTTTGATGCCATTTCGAGAATGAATACCATTCTTATCGATTTAGACCGTGATATGTGGACCTATATTTCGATGAATTATTTCAAACAAAAGGTCAAAGAGGGCGAAGTTGGCTCATCGGCAATGCCTCACAAGGTGAATCCTATTGATTTTGAAAATTCAGAAGGAAATTTGATGATTGCCAATACCATGTTGAGGTTCTTGTCCGAAAAACTACCTATTTCCCGATTGCAACGCGATTTAACCGATTCTACCGTCACCAGAAACATTGGAGTTCCGATGGCACATTCGCTGATAGGATGGAAGTCGCTTTTGAGAGGACTTTCAAAATCCGTGTTGAACGAAAAAGCACTTGCGGCTGATTTGGAAAACAACTGGGCCGTAGTTTCGGAAGCAATTCAAACGATTTTACGTCGCGAGAACTACCACCGTCCCTACGAAGCGCTGAAAGATTTAACCCGTGGTCATTCCGAAATAACGCAAGCAACCATTCATCAGTTTGTCGATTCGTTGAATGTGAGCGACGAAGTGAAAGCGACGATTAAGTCGATCACTCCTCATAATTATGTGGGAATTATCTCCTTTGAATAACAGACGATGAGCGGATTCAAAAAACTAACTCCTTGGATAAAACCTTATTCGCTGCGACTTTCGTTTGTGGTGTTTATCAACGTGATATCGATTGTTTTTTCGCTCTTTTCGCTTGCCTTTTTGGCTCCGTTTCTGATGCTTATTTTTGGGCAGACGAAATTGGTGACTGAAATGCCCGAATTTGGGATTTCTGTGCCACACATGATCAATATATTGAATTATTATTTAAGCAAAGTAATTGCTGCGGATGGGCAAAAAGCTGGATTGATGATGATTACAGTGCTGATTCTGTCGATGTTTATCATCAAAAATATTTTCAGTTACGTAGCACAATGGTTTATGGTCCCCATTCGTAATGGTGTGATTGCAGACATCAGAAATGCTATTTATGAAAAGATTCTAATCTTGCCTCTCTCTTTTTTCGGCACCCAAAAGAAAGGGGATATTATTTCGAGAGCTATCTCCGATGTGCAAGAGATTGAAGTCTCTATTTTACGCTCTATTCAACAGATTTTTAGAGAACCGATTACTATTTTGATTTACGTGGTGGCTCTTTTTTCGATCAATTACAAATTGACCTTGTTTGTGGTAATGGTGATTCCTATTGGTGGATTTTTGGTAGGAAGAATTTCCAGAAAACTCCGCCGCCAATCCAACGAAGCCAAAGATTTACAAGGTTCTTTGCTATCGATGGTGCAGGAGACTGTTTCTGGAATTAGGGTGATTAAAGCATTTAATGCCATTGATTTTGCTTCTAAACTTTTTTCAAAATACAATAATAAGTACACAAAGCTGATTACCAAGATCTTGCGAAGAGTCGATTTGTCGTCACCACTGAGTGAAGTCTTGGGTGGTGTGATGATTATGACCATTTTACTTTACGGTGGAAACTTGGTGTTGAATAAAGATGCCGATTTAAGTGCGGAGCTGTTTCTTACTTACTTGCTGATGTTTACTCAGATTATAAATCCTGCAAAAACTATTTCGGTGGCTTTTTATAATTTCAAAAAAGGACTTTCTTCTTTTGATCGGATTGATCTTATTTTGCTGGCAGATGAACGAATTGTCGAAAAACCAGATGCCATTAGTGTGCACGAGTTTAAAAATGAAATTTCCTTCAAAAACGTTAACTTTAGTTACGATGCAGATCCTATTTTGTCGGACATTAACTTGACCATTCAAAAAGGACAAATTGTCGCATTGTGCGGTCATTCAGGTGCTGGAAAATCTACCTTAGCTGACCTTTTACCTCGTTTTTACGACATCAACTCTGGTTCTCTTACCTTGGATGGTGTGGAAATTAAAGATTTAAAAATTGAAGATTTAAGATCTGTCTTTGGAATTGTTTCTCAAGATACAATCCTTTTCAACGATACTATTTTTAACAACATCGCTTTTGGGATTCCAAATGTCTCCGCCGAACAGGTAGAAAACGCTGCTCGAGTAGCAAATGCGTTGGAATTTATAGAGCAACTTCCCGAAGGATTGCAAACGAACATCGGCGATCGAGGAGTGAAACTCTCTGGAGGTCAGCGGCAACGAATTAGTATCGCCCGCGCTGTGCTCAAAAATCCCGCAGTATTGATTTTAGATGAAGCTACCTCGGCACTGGATTCCAACTCGGAAGTCTTGGTGCAAAAAGCTCTTGAATCGATGATGCAAAACAGAACTTCGTTGGTGATCGCTCACCGATTGTCCACCATCAAAAAAGCGGACTTGATCATCGTTTTAGACAAAGGCAGAATTGTGGAACAAGGAAACCATGAGTCGCTGATGGCCGTGGATGGGTATTACCACCGATTGATTTCTATGCAGACTTTTACCTCTTAGTGGGGCTTGTGTGAGGGGAAAGTGGCCGAGTGGCTTAGTAGCCGAGTGGCCGGGAGCGCGAAGCGAGTTTGGCGCGATGCGAGACTGAAAAAAGATTTTTTACCACGTCCGCAGTGGCGGAACACTAATTTCCACGAATTTGAGTAACCTTTGTCGCTGGTCTGATAAATCAGCCCAATTTTCACGAACCGAAGGACGGCGAAGCCAATTGAGTATCCTTTTTCGTTTGTCTGACCCTGAAGGCTTTTTGTGCTGCGGGCTGAAGGCCCAGCTTATTTCAGCCCCAGGCCGGTCACTGAGCCTGTCGAAGTGCTGGGGCTGAAATGTTTATAACCACCAAAGATTTTGGCGGAAAAATTGTTGCGAAGCAAAACAATTTTTGTGACAAAATCTTACTTGGGGCAAATTCCAAAATTAACACCCAAAAAATAAAACCCTTAATTCCATCTCCTCTAACTCTCGTGCTTCGCACATCGTCGCTTCGCGCACTTGGCTACATGGCTACTCCGCTACTCGGCCACTGCTATCTTACACTGCTATCTTCCCTCTCTAACTCTCGTGCTTCGCACATCGTCACCTCTTCAATATCAACAACCACTTATTCATAAGTTTAAAGTTCATTTGTGTTTGTTTTTGATTTTAGTGATTACATTTGCATGTTCAACGTAATATTAAAGCGCAAAATCATGACTTTTCTTAAGAGATTTAAATATTTAATTGCCATTGGCGTATTCCTTCTTTGGATGATTTTGTTTGATTCTAATAATGTGGGTCGGCAGATTGAACATATTAGCACGCTTAGTAAATTAGAAGTTGAAAGAGAGTTTTACATGAAAGAGATTTCTGAAAACCAAAGTTCTACCAATGAATTGGTGACAAACATTGATAAATTGGAACGCTACGCTCGCGAAAAATATCTGATGAAAAAAGAGAACGAAGATGTTTTTATTATCATCGATGAAGCAGACACAAAGGTGGATGTGAAGAAGAAAAAGTAATCAGTTGACAGTTATCAGTTAACAGTTAACAGTTGTTAGTTGACAGCTCGTTTCGAGTTTTTTTTACAAAATTCTAGTCCCGTAAACGAGGATGAAAAGCTCCTCGAAAAACAATAAAATCACATATCTGCCACGACTTGGCGTGGGTTGAATTAAAGCCAATTGAGTGGAAATGCTATGACAAAGTTTTCACTATAATACTTCACTTCGACCACGCCAAGTCGTGGCAGGCAGGCTACCAATGACAGATTGAAAAAATTATTTCTGATTTTTCTACTTTTCTGGTCATCCTGAGCCTGTCGAAGGGTCGACCTTTTAAACACTTCTTTTCTGACTGTTTTTCAGACGCCAAGTCGTGGCAGGCAGGCTGCCAATGACAGATTGAAAAAATTATTTCTGATTTTTCTACTTTTCGAGTCATCCTGAGCCAGCCTGCCCTGAGGCACCGAAGGGAAGGACTTCATAAGTTTATACTATGTATACTTCGACAATCACGATAGCTATCGTGACAGCATGACCGTTAAAAAAAATACGTCTACACTGTTTTTACTTAGTTGCAAATATCGATAAATTTCCTCACTGTCATCAACCCTTTATACCAATACTTCATTTCAAATTAATCTAACGGATAATTTGGAATTAAGTATGGCATGCCCTCGTTTACGGGGTTTAATGCTCGATGCGTAATATGATTTACAGAATTTAATTTTTCTCATTGGACTAAAGCATATTAGCATACGGTATTATTTCCAAATTTTTTCGGATAAAGTCTCAGTATAACATTTTCAATGATAATTTTGATATTTTTGCTTTCTCCATTCAAATGGGGGGGGGGCAGTTAGAAAAATAATTTCCCTTGACTTTTTACTCGAGATAATATGATTAACCCTAAATATGTCAATTCCAACGAATGTTATTGGTGGACAGTTTTTGTTGAACATCAAATGTTTTCTAATCCAGTTGCTTTCGAGCAGAGCTTGGTTTTGTTTTTATTAGATTTTGCATGAGTATTAAATCGTTAAATTGGTAAAATATTTAGGCAAAAATAAAAACCATTAATTTGTCCATTACACCTATAATTTCCATCAAAAAAAAATAAAAACAAATAAATCACGTTATTCTGTGGCAAGTTTAGATGTAAATCGTTATTTTTGCAGAAAAGAAGATTCTAATAATATGCCAATAATTACACTTACAAGCGACTGGGGAAATACCGATTACACGGCAGCGGCTGTCAAAGGCCATATTTTATCGAAGATGCCCGAGGCTGTTATCGTCGATGTTTCTCACAATATAGAACCGTTTAATCGGCAAATGGCTGCTTATTTGTTGAAAAATGCCTATGCTAATTTTCCCGATGGCACTATTCACATAATTGGTGTGAATACTACTGAATCTAAAGAGTGCAAACATGTGGTGGTTCAATTTAATAATCACTTTTTTATTGGTGCTGATAATGGAATTCCTGCATTGATTGTGGATAAAGATTTACCTCAAAAAATTATTGAGCTTTCGGTCCCTCTCGATTCGTACAAGTTCACTTTTTCGGAAAGAGATCTTTTTGCCAAAGTAGCGGTTCACATTGCCAGCGGATTGCCTATCAGCGAACTTGGAACTCCATTGAATAGTCTGTATATTGGTTCTTGGTTTGCTCCACAGGCTAATGAGTCTAAGATTTACGGGACAATTGTATATGCAGATAACTATGGTAATATTGTTACAAATATCTCCGAAGAACTTTTTAAAACATATTGCAAAGGGAAGAAGTTTGAGATTAACCTGCAGATAAATTACAAAATTACAGAAATATCTACTTCGTACGATGATGTTAAAAAACAAGATCCTGTGGCTGTTTTTAACTCCGATGGATATCTAGAAATTGGTCTAAACCAAGGGGATTTATTCCATCTTTTTAATTATGACATTAATGATCCAATCACAATAACAATGAACGAAACCATTTAACCAAAAACAAATATGAAAAAATTATTAGTATGTATCGCAATTGCATTTTCATTGCCATTCTTTCAATCGTGCACCGACGGAAATGAATTGAAAAAATTAAAAGAAGAGAATAGTAAACTTCAATCCGAATTGACTCAAAGAGATGCTACCGTGGATGATATGTTTAAATCGTTTGACAACATCGAAGCGAATTTAGCCGAAATTAGAGCCAAACAGATGATCGTAGCGAAATCTGCCAACGGGACTTCTGAAGTTGCTCCTGATATTCGTGAACAAATAACCACTGATATTCAGTTGATTAACGATTTGTTAGAGAAAAACAAACAGACCATTGCCAATCTTAGATCTCAGTTGAAAAAGTCTAAAATGAAAATCAAACACTTCGAAGAGGTGATTGCTAAATTAGAAAAACAGATTCAAGAAAAAGATACTGAAATTGCTGAACTTAAAGATAGATTAGAGAAATTAAATTTCACCGTTGCCGAATTAAACGCTACTGTGGAGAACGTTTCGCAAGAGAGCGCTAAAAAAACAGAAGTAATTAGTCAGCAAACCGAAGAACTGAACAGTGCTTGGTACGTAATTGGAACTGCCAAAGAGCTACAATCCAAAAATATCATCACCCGCGAAGGTGGCGTAATTGGAATTGGAAAAAGATCTAAAGTTTCCAAAGAACTTACAGATGAGTATTTTACAAAAATTGATGTCCGCAAGGTAACCGAAATTACCATCGCAGCCAAAAACGCGAAAGTTCTTTCCAGTCACCCAGCAAACAGTTTCCAATTGGTTGAAAACGGAAAAGTAACAAATTCAATTTCTATAAAGGATGCAAAACGTTTCTGGAATTTGACCAAATACTTAGTGATTGAGGTAGAATAGTTTTGTTGATATTGAAATTTAGAATGTGATCTCTTTTGCGATAATTGTTGGGATTATCTAGAAGGGTGAAATGTCCCGTAGGGACAAAATGTCGGTAAAAAACAAACAAGACAAATGAAAATGAGTCCCTTACGGACGTAACTTTCTAAGAGTAAAAGTCAATTGATTTTATAAGGTTACGTGCCTAACGGCACTTAATTCTGACTCGGGTATATTTTTTACCGACATTACGTCCCTACGGGACTAAAACATGAATGCTGCAGTTTGTCTACAAGACACTGGTGAATCATTACAGAAGTAACAATTAAATGTGATCTAAAAAGTATTTCTTCGAAGTAAAAATAAATAACAATGAAAAAAAACATCATCCTATTTATAACCCTCGCCATCGTTTTTTCTGGGACTGCTTTGAGAGCTCAAAAACAAGCAGAATTACCTCCTAAAATTAAGTGGATTACATACAAAGAGGCCACAGAGAAGAATAAGGGCGTGGAGAAGCGTAAGATCCTCACCGATGTGTTTACCGCTTGGTGTGGATGGTGTACACGGATGGATGCAACTACATTTGCAGACGCTGATGTGGTGGATTATGTCAATAAATATTTTTGGGCCGTTAAGTTGGATGCCGAAATGAAAGAACCTGTTGTGATTGATAGTATTACTTACGTGAATCAACGTCCTAATGCAAATAGATCCACGCACGAACTGGCATTTAAACTTTTGCAGGGACAATTGTCCTATCCTAGTTATGTGATTTCGAATGAGCAGAATCAAATCATTACGATTGTTCCAGGATATTACAACAAGGAAAATTTTATGATTATTCTTAGATATTTCAACGAAAACATCTATTTAACGAAACCTTTTGCTCAGTATAAAGCTGAGAGTGCTCAGGTGCCGATTAAGTAATTTGATGAATTAATGAAAAAGATGAAGGTTGTTTTCTTAGGATCTGGAACCTCGCAGGGAGTTCCTGTAATCACTTGCAAGTGTGAGGTTTGCTCGAGCAATGATCCTCGCGATCAACGGCTGCGTTCGTCGGTGCTTTTGGAAGTTTCTGGAAAAACAATCGTCATCGATGCGGGACCTGATTTTCGGCAACAAATGCTCCGCGAAAAGGTGATGAAATTAGATGCTATTTTGCTGACACATTCTCATAAAGATCATGTGGGAGGGTTGGACGATGTAAGAGCATTTAATTTTACTCAATCCAAACCGATGGATGTTTATGCCGATCAGCTAACAGCAAACGTGGTAAAGTCGGATTTTGGGTACGCTTTTACCAAAGAAAAATACCCTGGTGTCCCCAGAATGAATATCCATGTTTTTGAAAATGAACCTTTTTGGATTGATGATATCGAAGTGATTCCCATCAAAGCTTTACACATGGCATCGACTGTTTGGGGATTTAGAATTGGTAATTTTGCCTACCTAACCGATGTGAGCCAAATCTCCGAAACTGAAAAGCGGAAACTAAAGGGCGTGGAAGTCTTAATTGTAAATGCTTTAAGAATCGAAAAACACTATTCACATTTCAACCTTGAAGAGGCCATTGCCCTGGTGAATGAAATCAAACCAAAACAAGCATTTTTTACTCATATTAGTCACAACATGGGCTTGTACAAGATCACGAATCCAACGTTGCCCAAAGGGATGAACTTGGGGTATGATGGGTTGGTGATTGATTTTGGGTTGTTGTAGAATCTTATTTCTGAGTTTCTAGGTAAAATTAGATTTTTATTTTTTGTTAATAAGAAGTTCTTCTGAAGAGGTGACGGAGTAACGGGGTAACGGGGTGACGGAGCGAAGCTCGACTGAAGAGGTGACGGGGTAACGGGTGGGGTGTGGTAAATCGTAAAAAAAACAAATATTTCTTCGTTCCATTAATTATTTTAATTATCTTTGCATAAATTAAATACATAACTTATGGTAGGGGTAAATACAATGCTAAGTAATGATTGGAAAGTACGTGCTATTGAACGCAGGGCTGAGAATAAATCACTAAAGAAAAGAATTAAAGAATTAACAACCAGCAGAGATCGTTGGCGTGAGAAAGCCTTAAATTTCAAAAATGAAAATCTTGATTTAGTTACGAAACTAAATGCAGTAAAAAAAAAGATAAATCAGATAAACGAGATTTAAAAAAGCAAAAGCCTAAAAACTCTCATTTTTGCACCATTATCATCAAACTGTTTATTTCTGCTAAAGTTATGACTTCGGTTAGCTTTCGCAGCATGAGTAGCATATTTGAAATATTTAGCATTTGCATTGAGTTGGAACGTAATACTCCATCATATTCTTCGGGTATGTTATGGGTTAAAAAAGTTGGCTATTACTGCCTTAATCAACCTAAGGTTCTCGCTGATGATTGGATACTGATTTTAGATGAAAGCATAGGCATTGGTCAAGAAAAGCTATTAGTAGTTTTGGGTATAAGATCAAGTCAGGTTGATTTTAGCAGACCTTTACAGATCCAGGACATGGAACCAATTATTATAAAATCGAGGAAAAGATGGACTAGCGAGGATGTTTCTGCGGAATTAGAGAAATGCAAAGCATTGATAGGCAGAGTTGTATATGCAACAACTGATGGAAGCTCTGTGTTAAAAAAGGCATTGTGTTTGTCCGGAATATATCACGTGTATGATATTACTCATGCGACAGCAATCATGTTGGAAAAACTGTATATGAAAGATTCCGATTTTAATGAACTCACCAAACTAATGGGGGAAATGAGACAGAAACTTTGCTGTAGCAAACATGCGCATATAATACCACCAAACCAAAGATCAAAATCAAGATTCTTAAATATTGATATTCTAACTGGTTGGGGAATGAAGGTTTTAGTGGCGTTAAAAAAAGACAATTTAACCAAGGAGGAGAAAGAATTATTACAATGGGTCGGTCATAAGGAATCTTTTATTGAAGAGATGAGTCAAATTATAGAAATAATCCAAGACTTGTCTATTCTATTGAAAAACAACGGATTAAACAACAAGACTAAAAAAGAATGTTGTAAAATATTAAAAAGATGCAAGAAAACACAAAAACAAAAACAGTTTAAATCCATGTTTGCAGATTATCTAAATACAAATTCAGTTCTGATAGGGAAACAGTTAAAAACGCTTTTGTGCACGTCAGATATTGTCGAAACAACTTTTGGAAAATATAAAAATGAGTTAAGCAAAAATCCCATGAACGGAATAACTGATTTAGCACTAATAATACCGGCGCTTACGTCAAATTTATTAGAAGATGAAATAAAAAAAGCAATTGATTCTTGTACTTGTAAGTTGCTCAAGGAGTGGAAAATAGAGAATTTATGTGACTCACTCTCAGCACGACGAAAAATAGCTCTAAATTGACAAATGGGGGGAAGAAATTCTTTAATATTATTTGATTTACCACACCCCAGGTAACGGGGTGACGGGGTGACGGAGCGAAGCTCGACTGGCTTCGCGCTAGTTTCCTTTGGCATGGACTCGCTTGCGCATCGTCGCTTCGCGTTCGGACTCGCTTCCCGAAAAAAAGAGCAGCCCAATGGCTGTTCGTTTTTTTTCGAGGATCCACGAATTTTTACAAAATCTCTCCGCCGTGGCGGATTTAAAATTCGGGATGCGCATCGTTCGCTTCGCGCGTCACCCCGTTACTTCGTCACCCCGTCACCTTCCTCTTCTTCCATCGTCGCTTCGCGCGTCACCCCGTTACTTCGTCACCCCGTTACCTTCCTCTCTTTATTGCTTCTCTTTTAAATATTTAATCATTCCATTCAGTTGATTTCTGATTGTTTTCATTTTATCATCTAATGAATTTAATATCTCTTGGGTTATTAGGCCAAGATTATTTGAAATAATTAGTTGTGTTTCAATTTCAGATAGACTTCCAAGTGAGATATACAAAAACTGAATAAATTCTTTATGGTGGTTTCTAGCTGCGCCTTCGGCAATATTTGAAGGTATTGACACGGCAGATCTATTAATTTGACTTATTAAACCATATAATTCATTTTTTGGGAATTTGCTTGTGATGTTATAAATATCTGTAACAAATGCAATTGAGTTTTTCCAAACTTCTAAATCTTTGTGAGTTTTCATTATTTTATTTTTTTCATGGTGAATAATAATTATGGTTGTAAAAGTATATATTTTTTTTTAAATAGATGGTGGTTTTGAGTAAAATTTAGGTTGGTAAATATTTTTAAGAGGTAACTGAGAAGTGGTAACGGGTAACGGAGCGAAGCTCGACTGAAAGAGGTGACGGAGTGACGGGGTGGCGGAGCGAAGCTCGACTGAAAGAGGTGACGGGGTAACGGGGTAACGGGGTGACGGAGCGAAGCTCGACTGGCTTCGCGCCAGTTTCCTTTGGCATGGACTCGCTTGCGCATCGTCGCTTCGCGCATTGACTCGCTTCCAAAAAAAAAAGAGCAGCCCAATGGCTGTTCGTTTTTTTTCGAGGATCCACGAATTTTTACAAAATCTCTCCGCCGCGGCGGATTTAAAATTCGGGATGCGCATCGTTCGCTTTGCGCGTCACCCCGTTACCTTCCTCTTCTTCCATCGTCGCTTCGCGCGTCACCCCGTTACTTCGTCACCCCGTCACCTACTTCTTCTTCCTCTTCTTCACTCCATTTTACTAAAAATACCAAAAAAATGATTAACTTTGGTTTCTAAAAATTAGTTCTATGCAAAAATATATCTTTGTCTTTGTTTTTATTTCCATTTGCTTTTTTGGAAATTCTCAGAATGATTCTGCGCTAGTTGCTCCGAAGTTGGAGTATGATTATATGACCAATTTTAATGATTCTCCGAGGGAAAATAGCATCCGAATTGGGTTTTATAATATGGAGAATCTTTATGATATCGAAAATGATTCCCTTAAAAATGATGATGCATTTACGCCTGATGGCGATAATCATTGGAACAAATCTCGATATTATCGGAAAATAAACAACTTAGGGAAGGTGATTTCTACCATTGGTGGTTGGGAAGCTCCTGAGATTTTGGGAATGTGCGAAGTGGAGAACATTAAGGTTGTTAAAGATTTGATTTATAGTACTCCTCTAAAAAAATCAAAATATGGAATTGTGCATTACGATTCGCCCGACAATAGGGGGATTGATGTGGCGTTGATTTATCGTACTCAGAAGTTTAAAGTGATTGATAGTCGCCCAATTTTGGTGACCTTTGAGAATGAACCTGATTCTAAAACTCGTGATATTTTGTATGTTACAGGTGTGATTACTGCATCCAAGGATACATTGCATCTATTTGTAAACCACTGGCCTTCTAGGTATGGCGGTTATGCGGCTACCATCGATAAAAGAAATCGTGCTGCTGATATTGTTCGCCAAAAAGTGGATTCTATTTATCGTGCCAATCCAACGGCGAACATCTTGGTTATGGGCGATTTGAATGATTATCCTTCTGATTTTAGTCTGGTGGAGCACCTTAAAGCTAAACCGAGTTTAGAAAACACCACCGAAACGGATCTTATTAATTTAATGTATCCTATTCATAAAGCTGGCAAAATTGGTAGTCACAAATACCAAGCTCACTGGGGCGTTTTGGACCAAATTATTGTTTCTCAAAATCTTCTTGCTCGCAAATCTGGCTTACGAGTTTCAAAAGAGGGTGCCGTAGTCTATCGCGCCGACTTTTTGTTGGTTCCCGATGATACCTACTTGGGAATTAAAAACAACCGTACTTTTATCGGCAGCAAATACAACGGCGGCTACTCCGACCACTTGCCAGTGTTTGTGGACTTGGAATGGTGATACAGTTAACAGGTAACAGTTATCAGTTAACAGTTGTCAGTTAACAGTTATCAGTTAACAGTTAACAGCGCAGGCGTGGAGGCGCGTAAGCGTGGCTAAAGGGATTTTGCCACGAATTACACGTCCGCCGCGGCGGAAGCACGAATTAGAGTAACCTTTGTTGCTGGTCTGATTGCATCAGCCCAATTTCCACGAATTTTAGGAGCGCAGGCGTGGATGCGCGTAAGCGTGGCTAAAGGGGATTTTACCACGTCCGCCGCGGCGGAAGCACGAATTTGAATAACCTTTGTCGCTGGTCTGATTTCATCAGCCCAATTTCCACGAATTTTTGAGCGAAGCTCGGATGGCGCAAAGCGTGTCTGAAAAGATTTTTTACCACGAACCGAAGGACGGCGGAGCCAATTACACGAGCCGAAGGACGGCGGAGCCAATTGAATATCCTTTTTCGTTTGTCTGACTCTGAAGGCTTTTTGTGCTGCGGGCTGAAAGCGGTGTGCTGAGCCCTCCCTTGGACGATAAACCTGTCGAAGTGCCCAGCTTAATCTATGGTCGGGCAACGCCCGATCCCTAAATACGATAAAGAGAATAAAGATTTTGGCGGAAAAATTGTTGCGAAGCAAACGGTTTTTATGCCAAAATCCTTGATAGGAATAAAATCGACGAACAAAATCGTGATAATCAGATGTTTTATCAACTTCCTGATTCGCCAAATGGCGGACGTGATTGAAAAAGACCAGTAAATCAGCGACAAACAACAGCGTGGTTGAAAAAATCATCGGCAAATCTTATCACATTCAGCCTTC
>JBBRGJ010000007.1:0-45700 GCA_038240835.1 Bacteroidales bacterium
TGTCCAAGTCCGCTTAAACAAATTACAGTTAGTGTAACTGACGTTCCTGCTCAAGATGCGGGTGTAATTAAATACAACGGACCTTTGGGTGGAACATACCTATCTGCAACAGAACATATCAGCGTGGTGGTTAAAAACTACGGAACAGCTCCTATTACCAATTTCCCTGTTAGTTATAAAATTGGAAACGGAACTCCTGTTACCGAAACATTCACCGGTACCCTAAATACATTGGATACTCTAACGTTTGTGTTTGCAACCAATCAAGATTTAACTAGTTTGGCTAATATTACTCAAGTGAAAGCTTATACTAGTTTAACTGGCGATACCTTTGCAACCAATGATACCATCACTGGATCTATTGCAATTCCTGTTTACTGTACTTCTAATGCTACTACTCCATCTTCATACATGGATATTGGTAATGTTACCTTTGCAGGGATTAATAACGGAATTGCTTGGCCTTTGATTAATAATTTAACTGCAATTAATGGTTATACCGATTTTTCGCAAACTGTAGCTCCTGCTTATCTTGCAAAAGGTGGTATTTATCCATTCCGTTCTACTCAAATAAATATGAATAATTATGTATATCAAGGAGTTGTAAATGTGTACATCGATTTAAATAGAAATGGAATATTTGATGCTACGGAATTGATGTATTCTGGGCAAAGTACCTCCTCTACTTTAGCAACGTTAACGTATGAACAGTCCACTACTTCAGGTTTAATTTCAATTCCTGTAACTGCACAATCTGGTCCTACAAGAATGCGTGTAGTTTCTGATTACTATGATGTTGCTCCTGCTTGTGGAACATACAGTTATGGCGAAACAGAAGATTACTCCGTAGTTATCTACGGTGCTACTGATCCGGATGCTGCTTTAACACATTTTGTTAATCCAACCATCCCTTCAGCAGTTGAGGGTAATCTTGTTCCTATAAAAGTAAATCTAACTAATGTTGGAACTACTCCTATTACTGCTGCTAGCATCAAACTGATCCATAATGGAACATTGGTGTCTACTCAAGCTTGGACAGGTAGTTTAGCTTCATTGGCATCGGTTGTTGATTCAGTTACTACTGTTTCATTGGTGTCTGGTGCTAATAACTTTACTGCTTTCGTTGACTTAACAGGTGATAATATGCATTCTAACGATACCATTCGTTTCTCCCTCAATGCATTGCCTCGTTACGATGTGAAACCAGTATCAGTGCTTAATCCAATTTCATTGAGCTGCCCTAATATTGATCAAACAATTAGAGTTAGAATTACAAATGTTGGTCAAGACACCTTGTTCTTGGCAACTAATAATGTGGTTGTTAAAACTCAAGTGTTAATCAATAATATTGCAGAATATCAAACTACTGTTTCTACAGGAATTCTTCCAGTAAACGGTACTCTTGATGTGGATGTTACTACAGGTGCAGATTTCTCTGCTGGTGGCAATTATCGCATTAGAGCTATGGTTTTCCTTGCTGGTGATGGCAACTTAGCAAATGATACATTGTTAACGGATACGTTTACAATTGTAACTCCTGCAATGGCTATTCCTGCAATCGAAAACTTTGAAACATTTACTGTAAATACACTTACTTATCCTAACGGTTGGACTTCCACAACGAATTCTACAGTTGCAAATAAATACCAATGGGTTGCAAATGCTGGTCCTACTCAAAGTGGAGCAGCTTCTGGTCCTGCAGTGGATCATACGCTTGGTAATACTTCTGGTAAATATGCATATGTATATGGTGGTTATGGTTCATCCGGTGATAAATCTTCATTAACTTCGAGATGTTATAACTTTGCCGGTGCTACTGGTCAAGCGAATGGATTGTCATTCTGGTATCACATGTATAATCCAGGTGCAAGTGCTAAAATCTATGTAGAATATGGTTCTGGTAACAACTGGGAAAGAATAGATTCTTTGGTTGGACAACAACAGACTACTCAAACAGCTCCTTGGTTGAAGAAAACCTACGTTCTTCCAATTAGTAACCAAAATGCTCGTATTCGTTTTACCGCTACAAAAGGATCTACAGCAGGTGATATTGCTATTGATGATATCAACTTAAGCAAAATGTTGCCTGATGCTGGTGTTACTTCTATTATCACTCCTGGTTCTTATCCTGCAGATTCTGTGATGGCTAACTCTAATGTAAACGTCAAAGTTTTAATTCATAACTTTGGTCAATTAGCATTAGATACTATTCCAGTTGCATTCAAATTAGGAACTGAAGCTGAAATCGTGGAAACATTCATTGGTACATTAGCTCCAGGTGCGGACGTAGAATATACGTTTACTGCTACTTATGTTGCTCCTACACCTCGTATGCATTACATCTGCGCTTACACTAAGTTAGTGCCTGATGCTGACGAAACCAATGATAGAAGTTGTAAGAACGTAACTGCGTTCCCTGATACAACTATTGGATTCAACGATTTTGATGTAGCTCAGTTTACACTTTCTCAAAACGTTCCTAACCCAGCTGCAGAAAAAGCAATGATTGGCTTTAATATGCCTCAATCGGGTAATGTAACGTTCAGAGTAACTGATGTTCTTGGAAGAGAACTATATACAGAAGAACTACACGCAAACAGTGGATCTAATTCTATTGAACTCAACACCGTTAATTTTGCTCCCGGTATTTACTATTACTGGATTGAGTATAAAGATAAACGACTCTCCAAAAAGATGAATATCATCAGATAACACTTTTTGTAAATTTAAAAAAGAGGCTATTCGAAAGAGTAGCCTCTTTTTTATTTAACAAAGTAGGCTCTCGTTAGTTGTCAAGATTTTTAATATCTTTGTGGGTAGAAATTGTTTAGGATGACAAAACCCCACATTTTAGTCCTAATATGGCAGAATTTCCACTCAGTTTTACCTAGACCCAAACTTAACACTCAATAAAAAATGAAAACACTTATATTATTACGCCATGGAGAAGCAAGCTTTGAAGCGGACTCCGATTTTGAACGACCTCTAAACGACCTTGGAATTGCAAAGGTAAATGTCTCTGCTTTGGTGATTAAAAATCTTAATATTACTCCAGATAAAATCATCTCAAGTCCTGCTGAACGAACCGCTGAATCACTCTCTATTTTCTGCGATTTCTTATCCATCACCGACGATAAAATCAAATTTATCAAAGGGTTGTACAATAGAGGAAGCGATTTTTATTTGAACGAAATTGAAACCATGGATGATTCTGTGGAAACATTATTATTGGTGGGGCATAATCCTTCCATTAGCGATCTTGTCAATAATTTTCCAATTCAAGATTATGTTTCGATGCAACCTGGTGATCTGTTTGTTGTCCGCTTTGATACCATTTCTTGGGAGAATATTATGAATAGCTCCGCCCAAGTTCTTTTTCAAAATTCAAACAAATAAGTGTAATTGATATTTCAAAGAATAATTTCATTGAGAATATGATTTTATTTCCCGAATCACTCGGTGGGATTTAGTGCGTTTTATTCCTTCCGTTCAATTATTAATTTCCTTAACTTTGCAGTGATATTATCACTATTAACTCAGATGTTTTATGATGAAAAAGAAAGTAATTAATCCCGCTTGTTTCCCGGTTCTTAATCGTGAGTTGAGTTGGATGCAGTTTAATCATAGAGTGCTTCAAGAGGCCGAAGATGAGAGAAATCCTTTGATTGAACGATTGCGTTTCTTGGGGATTTATTCCAATAATTTAGATGAGTTTTTTAGAGTGAGAGTGGCTACTATCAGACGTTTGATAGAACTTAATCAGACAAAAAGTGATTATCTCGATTTTAGTCCCGACCAAACCTTAGAAGATATTTCTCAAACGGAAAAAGATATTCAAACTCGATTTATTGATATTTTTAATCATCTGTTGGTCGAATTAAAAGAGAACAACATTGTGGTGGTGGATGAGTATCAACTGTCGGAGTCGCAGGGTAAGTATATTAAAGATTTTTTCAAATCCACTATTCGTCCATTATTATTTCCTATCATTCTAAAGGATTTTAAAGTGCCTGATTCCCTGGATGATAGCTCTATCTATCTGGCAATCAAAATGTCTTATTCCAGTAAAAATAGAGCATCAGAATATGCAATTTTAGAAGTTCCTTCCGAACAGTTGTCTCGTTTTATTATCTTACCTACCGAGGTGGATAAACAGTTTGTGATTTTATTGGAAGATGCGATCAGATATTCGTTAAACGAACTTTTCCTCAATTTTAATTTTGATAGATATGAGGCATATACCTTCAAAATTACTCGAGATGCAGAATTAGATTTAGACAACGATGTGCTCAAGAGCTACATAGAGAGGGTAGAGGAGAGTGTGCGGCTTCGTAAAAAAGGCTCGCCCGTGCGATTGGTATTTGATCGAGATATGCCAGATACTTTACTCAAGAGAATTACTGCTTTGTTGAAAATTAAAGACAAAGATGCCCTGGTCCCTGGTGGAAGATACCACAACTTTAAAGATTTTATGTCATTCCCAGATTTTGATAGTGTCAAAATGGTTTACAAACCAATGCCCGCCATTGTGCATCCACAATTGATTGACAAAACTAGTATTTTGGATGTTGTGGCCAAAAAAGATGTGATGTTACACTTCCCTTATCACACTTTTCAACACATCATTGATTTGCTACGCGAAGCTTCCATTGATCCAGGGGTAATATCCATAAAAGTGACTATTTATAGAGCTGGACATTTTTCTAATGTCATTAATGCGCTAATTAATGCTTCAAGAAATGGCAAAAAAGTCACTGTTTACTTAGAACTACAAGCACGCTTTAGCGAAGGGCAGAATATTTTGTGGACCAGAAAACTGCAAGAAGCTGGAGTCAAAATTATTCATGGAATTCCCGGATTTAAGGTCCACGCAAAGCTAATCCTGATTAAACGGATGGAACGTAGGAAGGTAAAAATGTACACAAACATAGGTACGGGGAATTTTAACGAAGAGACCTCTCGGGTTTTTTCGGATATTAGCTTGCTTACTTCTAACCCAAATATAGCTTCCGAAATTGATATGGTGTTCAATTTGTTTGAATCATACTACAAACCAATTAAATTCAAAACACTAAAGGTTGCCCCTTTTGCAATGCGTAAATTTGTGATAAAAATGCTTGATAGAGAAATCGAAAACGCAAAATTAGGCATTGAGGCTTGGGCAATTATCAAAGTGAATAGTTTGCTCGATTCTGTCGTTATTTCAAAACTCTATGAAGCAAGTCAGAAAGGAGTGAAATTGTCGCTGATTGTTAGAGGGATATGTGTTTTAATTCCAAACATTGAAGGCGTTAGTGAGAATATTTCTGCTTGTTCTATCGTGGATAGGTATTTAGAACACTCTCGAGTTTATTGCTTTGCAAACAATGGCAACAAGGAGATATTTATCTCTTCGGCCGATTGGATGATTCGGAATTTTGACAATAGATTTGAAGTTGCTTGCCCAATTTTTGACCCTGCCATCAAGGAAGATATCTACAATATATTAAAAATGAATCTTAAAGACAATCAAAAAACTCGTCTTTTCTCAGGTGATTATAAGAATGTTTACAAAGAGCAGAATGGCGAAGAACCATTTTTTGCCCAAGCAGGAATTTATAATTATTTAAAATCAAAAAACATTAAAAAACCCAAAAAATGATCTTTGCAGCGATAGATATTGGCTCCAATGCCGGCAGACTCTTGTTCTCTAATATTACAGAAATCAATGGAGTGCCAAAAGCAGAAAAAGCATCTCTCATTAGAATTCCTCTTCGGTTGGGCTTTGATGTTTTTGATAATGGGTATATTTCCGACGAAAAGGTGGAAGATTTGATGAATACCCTCAAAGCTTTTAAATTACTAATTGATGTATACCGTCCTGTCGATTTTAAAGCTTGCGCTACCTCTGCCATGCGTGAAGCTAAAAACAGCAAGGAACTTATCGCAAGAATTAAAAATGAAATAGGAATTGATTTAATCGTCATTGATGGCATCAAAGAGGCAAAGTATATTACTGCGAATAACGATGCATTTTTTGACGAAAAAATTCCTTACATTATGTTTATTGATGTGGGTGGCGGTAGTACAGAAATTTCGTTGCTTCATGACAATATAATTCTTGATTCTCAGTCGTTTAACATTGGAACGATTCGTTTGCTAAATGATGGCGTATTGCCTTCTGAGTGGGAGAGATTGGCGGATTGGTTGGCTAAATATAAACCTATTTACAAAAAGTTTCATTTAGTAGGTTCTGGAGGGAATATCAATAAAATTAAGAAATTGTACGGAAATCAAACGGATGAGTTCGTCTCTTTCGAACGCATTGCAAAAGCATACAAAGAGTTGAGTAAACTGTCTGTGGACCAGAGAATTAGTTCGCTTAATTTGCGACCAGATAGAGCGGATGTAATTGTTCCTGCTGGTGAGATATTCCTGAAAATTCACAAAATTCTTAAAATCGATAAGATTTTTATTCCTAAAATTGGTCTTGCTGATGGAATAATATATTCACTGTACCAAAAATATATCGACCGCCAGAACTTACCGCATCTGCTTTAAATTCAGCGCATACATTCCAATAAATGGACCGGTTATCAAGAAGAAGTTTTCAAATCCAAACGACCCAACTCCAAAAAATAGGGGCAATCCTAAAATTAAAATATTCGCCATGGTGTATATGTGAAATCCAATTTTTTTCAAATTCCACATATAGATAACACCCACCAACGAAGCACTTGCGAGTAAAGCTTCCATGGCAAAATAGTTTTTGTTTAGGTTAGACAGTGTTTCCACCATCATGTCATTCATCTCGGAAGGATTTTGAACCAAAAGTGAGATTACATCATCTAGAAAAAAGGCATATAACAATCCTGCTAAGATTGCAAAACCACTTCCAATAAACGATAAATAACAAATTCGGGTCAGAAATTTACTCCGTTCAGCAGGTGCTTCCTCTGGATTTTGCTGATAAAATGGTTGATTTTCCATGAGTATTTATGATGTGTTTTTTAAAATTATGACCGAACAATGGCACCAATCTCTTTTAAAGCTTCGGTGAGTCGTGTCATCGTTTTGGTAATCTCATTTTCGGAAAGTGTCTTTTCTGAATGTTGAAGAATGAAATTAACGGCATACGATTTTTTGGATGCATCAATTTTGTCTCCTTCGTACACATCAAAAAGTCCTACAGATTTTAATAATTTCTTTTCGGCCTTGAATGCAGTTGCTTTAATCTGTTCAAACGTCATCGTTTTGTCAACCAATAAGGCTAAATCTCTTCTTACTTCGGGATAATGATTGATTTCTTGGAAGTATAATCTAGTTGAGGTAGAAGCTTTTACCGTTTTTTTCCAGTTTAGAGATAGATAAAACACGGGTTGTTTTATTCCAAATACCTTTAATGTAGATGGAACTACTTCGCCAAAAAATCCTAATACATTATTTCTAAAAACAATCTCCAATCCGTCAATCATGTTGTTGTTAACAGTGCTGAAAGTCACTAGTTTATGGTCGATGCCTGCTTTTTTCAACAATCCAAATACGGTTTTCTTTAATTCGTAAAAATTGTTGCTTTTAGTCGGCTGATTCCAATTTTCAGGATTTATGCTTCCAGAAACCACTAAATCAAGCATCATCTCTTCGGGATATTTTTTTACCACGTCGTTCTCAATATTGGAGTTCAGTTTGTAAACGTTGCCAAATTCAAATAATCTCACCATTGAGTTTTTATGATTCAGATTGTAGGCAACATTTTCTAATAAGCCAGGAAGCAACGATTGGCGCATTGCTCCTAAATCACGACTCAATGGATTCAATAATTTAACCATTTCGGTGGGTGATAAAAATGGTAGTTTGTCAAAATATTCTAATTTTGTCAGCGAATTATTCATTGCTTCCAACAGCCCATTGTCTGCCAAATAATCAGAAATTCTATCTTTTAACGCCACAGCAGGCTGTTTGGCTTGATGTGCATAGCGATATTTAATAACATTTGGATCTTCAATGGCATTGTATCCATAAATCCTCAAAATTTCTTCAATAATATCTACTGGACGCGTAACGTCGTTTTTGTACAGAGGAACGTCAACGGTTAATTTCTCTGTTGTCTCCGAAACGATGGATATTCCTAATTTTTCGAGTATCTGTTTCACTTTGTTTGGTTCGATATCTGTCCCAATTAGTGTGTTGATTTGATGATAGGTAATCTCTACTCTATAATCTTGAATAGGAGTGGGGTATGTATCTAAAATTTCTGAATATACAGCATCTTTTGAGGTTTCTGAAAGAAGAAAAGCAGCTCTTTGTAGGGCGAAAATTGTGCTATTTGGATCACATCCTCTTTCGAATCTAAACGAAGAATCCGTTTTTAATCCGTGCAATTTAGACGTTTTTCTTACAGATACAGGATTAAAGTATGCACTTTCTAGAAATATTTCGGTGGTGTTTGCATTTACTCCGGAGTCTAATCCTCCATATACACCTGCAATACACATCTCTATTTTGCTATTGCAAATCATTAATTCTGTGCCATTTAACGTTCTTTCTACTCCGTCTAACGTTGTGAATTTGCTATTTGGGACTGATTTGCGAACGATTATTTGATTTCCCGTAATTTTGCTTGCATCAAAAGCGTGGAGAGGTTGTCCGGTTTCAAAAAGCACAAAATTGGTGATATCTACAATGTTGTTCATTGGTTTTATTCCAATGGCCAATAGTCTATTTTGAAGCCACGATGGAGATTCTTGAACCGTAATATTCTTAATATGGATTCCCGAATATCTTGGACAAGCATGTTCATCTTCAATTTTGATGGTAAAAAGTTGAGGTTTGCTTTCAACGTTTAAATCCATTGTCTCTGGTAATTTAGCTTCGCAAGTTTCTATATCTCTGCATGTTAGAGCTGCTGCCAAATCGCGTGCTACGCCGTAATGTGACATTGCATCACTTCTGTTGGGAGTTAATCCAATTTCATACACAGCGTCGTCTTCGATGTTGAAATAAGTTTTGGCGTCTGTCCCAACGGTTGCAGAATCATTCAAAACCATAATCCCATCATGTGAAACGCCAATTCCCAATTCATCTTCCGCACAGATCATTCCTTCGGAAGCGACTCCTCTAATTTTAGATTTTTTAATCTGAAACGACTCTTCACCGCTGTATAGGGTGGTGCCAATGGTTGCCACGGGGACAAATTGACCTGCTGCCACGTTTGGAGCACCACATACAATTTGCAAAGGTTGTTCCTGACCCACATCTACCGTGGTAATACTTAATTTGTCAGCATCTGGATGTTTTTCGCACGTCAATACTTTTCCAACTACAACTCCCTTTAACCCGCCTTTAATGGTTTCTATTTCTTCCAATGATTCTACTTCTAGTCCAATATCTGTTAGAATTATGGATGCTTTTTCGGGTTCCAATTGGATATTTAAGTAGTTATTTAACCATTTATGTGATATTTTCATCGTCTGTCTCTGTTTTATTCTAAATTTAGCCTGAGGTGATTATTTCCTATTCTTTTTCAGCAACTTGTTTTACTCTATCTACTAATATATTGACAAAATTCTCTAACGGTTTTTTCACCATCATCGAAAGTGCCATTGGAACATCTGCATCTATTGAAATAGAAACAATGCAAGCCTCGCCTTTATCTTCAATATTGCCAACTATTACCATCCCAATGGGCTGATTTGCAGTTGCTTTGAATGTAATGCTCGAAAACTCTTTTTTGTCAATAATTTCGATTGAAATTTTGGCCATTCCATTTATTTCAAAAGAGCATTGGTTTTCTGTGGATTGCCAATTTTTAACTTCTTCTGGAAGTGAACTTCCAAAATTATTGAAATTGGAAACTAATCCAAATGTTTTTGCCGATGTGGCATTGATAACAGTTTTTTTGCTGTCTATTTTCATATATTATTCATTGTTGTCCCTGTAATAGCGTGTTCCAGCGCTTCATTAACTTTCAGAATTTATATTCTAAAAAAATCAATTATTCGTGTAGTTTACTCCATTCCTGAGGAGATTCTTTCCATTTTCCTAAAGTTTCTAATTCGTCTGCCCTTACATAACCCTCTTTGGCAGCTTGTTCTATCATGATGCTATACGAAGTAATTGTTTTTAATTCTACGTTTGCATCTACAAAACGTTGGATGGCAACGGGCAGTTCGTAGGTGAAAATTGCAACCATTCCTTTAACTATACAACCAGCTTCTCTGAGTGCTTCTACTGCTTTTAAACTGCTTTGTCCAGTTGATATTAAATCTTCAATTACCACTACAGTTTGTCCTGGCTCTATTACACCTTCAATTAAATTGGTCATTCCATGTTTTTTCTCTTCGCTGCGAATGTATACAAAAGGTAATCCCAACGCTTCTGCAACCAAAACTCCTTGTGCAATGGCTCCAGTAGCTACTCCGGCTATTACATCTGGTTTCCCAAAAGAGGTTAATACAAGGTTGGCTAATTCGTCTTTGATAAACGTTCTGATGTCGTGATACGACAGCGATTTACGATTATCACAGTAAATAGGAGACTTTAAACCCGAAGCCCATGTAAATGGATTTGATGGATTCAATTTTATTGCGTTAATTTGCAAAAGGAATTTAGCACAATCTTGAGCAGCTTTCATCTTTAAAAATTGTTGATTATGTCGCAAATATACAAACTATTTTACAATAATCGAATGTTAGTAATACTCGAAAATTGTGAAAATATTGATTCTCAGTCTACTGCAAAAGTACATGAGTATTCAAATCCTTCAGATTTAATTATAACAGTTAGATCTTTTGAGAAGAATCCTGATCTTCAGACATTATTTGTTGCTGCTGGCAATAGGGTAGAGGAGGTATTAGCGGTTGTAAAATCTATTTATTTGTATGTAGCCGCTGCCGGTGGAATTGTTAAAAACCCAAATGACGAACTGCTTTTTATCCACAGATTTAACAAATGGGATTTGCCTAAGGGTCACGTGGAAGAAGGCGAATTTATTGATAAAACTGCTTATAGAGAAGTGGTTGAAGAGACTTCCGTACAAGGACTTGTAATGGATAAATATCTTGGAAGCACTTTTCATATCTATTATTTAGCTTATAAATGGTGCATCAAAGAGACACATTATTATCTGATGTTAACCAACAGCACCGAGCCTTTAATTCCCCAGTTTTCGGAAGCAATTATTGATGCTAAATGGATTGGAAAAAGCATGATTCATACAACTTTAGAATCTTCGTATGCTTCTATTAAAGACTTCGTTTCTGAAAAGTTTAATGATATCTTTTCGAAATAGTTTTTTCTAGTTAACTTTCTGAATATTAGCTTATCTGGCTCCAATTGCCTTTGCTTTTGAGCATCTCCACCAGCGTTCTGGATATTCGTTGATTTTCAGGGTTTACCAATTGTGGATCTTCCTGAATAATTTCGATGGCTGCATTTCGGGCTTCTACTAAAATCTTTTCATCTTTTACGATGTCTGCAATTTTAAAATCTAAAATTCCACTTTGTTTTGTCCCATCTAACTCTCCTGGACCCCGTAATTGCAAGTCTAAATTAGCAATTTCAAACCCATCCGAAGTCGTAACCATTGCATGGAGACGCTTTTTGCCATCTGCTGTAAGTTTGTTGTTGGTGACCAATATGCAAAACGACTGCTCACCACCTCTGCCTACTCTTCCTCTAAGTTGATGCAGTTGCGATAATCCAAATCGGTGTGCATCTTCAATAATCATCACTGAAGCATTTGGAACGTCTACGCCTACTTCTATTACGGTGGTGGCAACCATGATTTGTGTTTCCCCTTTTTTGAAACGTTGCATTTCATACTCTTTCACCGCTGGTTTCAATTTCCCATGCACCACACTGATGGCAAATTCGGGCAATGGAAATTCTCTAGACAATGATTCATATCCATCTTCAAGATGTTTTAAGTCTAGTTTCTCGGACTCCGAAATTAGTGGAAATACAACATATATTTGTCTGCCAAGGGCAATTTGTTGCCTCATAAACCCAATTATTCTCAGCCGATGACTGTCGAAATAATGCGCCGTTTTAATCTCTTTTCTGCCAGGTGGCAACTCGTCTATCACCGACACATCCAAATCTCCATAAAGAGTCATGGATAAAGTGCGGGGAATAGGAGTGGCTGTCATCACTAAAACGTGAGGGTTTATCTCGTTCTTGGTCCATAATTTTGCTCGCTGAGCTACGCCAAATCGATGTTGCTCATCAATAATTACTAATCCAAGGTTGCTAAATTTCACAGTATCTTCGAGCAAAGCATGTGTTCCAATTAAAATATGAATTGTTCCCGATTGAATTCCTGCATGAATAGGATGACGGGCAGCTTTTTTTATCGATCCTGTGAGTAATTCTACTTTTGCATCTTGTCCATTTAAAAACTTGGAGATGCTGATAAAATGTTGCTGGGCCAAAATCTCTGTCGGCGCCATCAAACATGCTTGGTAACCATTATCCACCGCAATAAGCATCGACATTAACGCCACCAATGTTTTTCCACTGCCCACATCGCCTTGCAAAAGTCGGTTCATCTGCTTGCCCGTGTGCATATCTGCCCTTATTTCCTTCAGTACTCGCTTTTGAGCGTTGGTAAGTTCAAAAGGAAGGTGTTCGTTGTAAAACGTTAGGAAGTTGCTGCCAACCCTCGGAAAATCGAATCCTTTACTTTTGCTTGTTCTAATTAGTTTTAAAAACACCAACCGGAGTTGATTGAAAAAAAGTTCTTCAAATTTTAATCGATTCTGAGCTTTTAGTAATATATCAGTGGAAGAGGGAAAATGAATATTCATCAAGGCCTCTTCCCGATTCATCAAATGGTGTGTCTGTTTTAAACTTTCTGAAAATACTTCTGGAATGATTCCTTTAATTTGACCCAGAAGTGTCTGTACTAGTTTCCCAATACTTTTGTTGTCAAATCCCTTTGCCCTCGCTCTTTCAGTGGTATTGTATAATGGAAGATACGATTTTGAAACAATATTTTGTTGTGATGGGTCTACCTGCTCTATGTCCGGATGGTTGAACGAGTATTTGCCATTGTACAAGTTTGGATGTCCAAATACGGTGTACTCTAATCCTATTGTGATATAATTGGAAGCCCATTTAATTGCGTTAAACCAAACCAAATCTATGGTATCGCCATGTTTGTCTCTAAATACTGCCACTAGTCGCTTTGCTCTTCCTTCGCCAATTACTTTTTTGTTGACAATATTTCCTTTTAACTGGATATAGGTCTGATCGCTGTTAATTTCTCTTACAAAATAGTCCTTTGAGCGATCTAAATAGCGATAAGGGTAATAGAATAATAAATCTTCATATCGATATATGCCCAACTCTTTTTTAAGGACATCGCCTCTTATGGGACCAACACCTTTTAAGTATTCTATTGAAGTTTTAAGCAAATCAACTGACATAATAAATAATTTGTATGCAAATATACTAAAGAAAAAAAGCATGATTTGTAAAACCATGCTTTTTTTTCTAACTATTTTATTCGATTAGAATTCCCAAAGGTCGTGTTCTAGTTTGCGAATTTCATCTTTAATCTGATCAGATGCCAATACTTGGTCTAAACCATACATGATATACTCTTTGAATTTTCTATCATTTTTCTCATTAGCAACACCTTTAATCACACCACTAAAACGTCTTTTGATAAATATTTCGTCAAAAGAGCGACTTTCAGCACTGTTTTTTTCGTTGTAAACGTTAGCATTTGCAGTGAAATAGCGTAGTTCTGGGAAATAAAACCAAGGACCTCTACCAATTTCAGTTGGACCTTCTTCTTCAAAATCTTCATCTCCACCACCAATAATTCCAGCACTTGCGTCTTCTTCTCTTTCATATTCAAAAATAGGACGAATTGCAAGTATATGGCTGTTATCAATCACAGAACGTTGTTTGTCAAAAATCCATACTTCTTTTATTTCAAAACCAATTAAATCTTGCGTTGAATAAATTTCAGTCTTTTTAACTTTGGTTTGAACTCCTGTTGGAGCACCATACTCATCTAACTCATTAATGACGTCAGTTCTTTGATATCCAAACTGTTGCAACATCTCTTCGTAAGCAAATGGAACATTTACATATTCATCGGTGTATGCTCTTAATGGTTCTTCAATTGTAATTTCTTGTCCATAAAGGTTAGACATTGATCTGTTACGAGTATTTACAAGGTTTGTGTCAAATCTTGAAGCATACCACATGGTCATCAAAAGTGAAATTCTATCACCTTTTGCTTCAGTAGGGTAGTACAATACTTGATTAATCCTTTCGCGAACATCAATAAATTGATACACCGTTTTGGTCCACATACCATCCGCCACACGAATTGGGGTTAACGGCATTGGGCTTTTTTGGTGTAGATGTGTATTCTTTCCGCCAGGAGTATTAAAAACTCCTTCTACTGGAGGTCTAATTGCCACTGGAACAGCAGGGGTAACGATTGTATCGTTCTCTGTTGTGCCTTCAACATCAGCAGTATTTTGCCCCATTGTAAGGGAAAGAGTACCAACTAAAAATGCAGTTAACAAATAGATTTTGAAACTTTTCAAATTTTGCATATTCATTTTCTCCTTATAATGGGGCAGTTTGCACCGCCCCAATTTAAATTATTTTAGTTTTATACTGATAGAATTCAATGCAGTACGAGATCCTAGAATTGGATTAGAACATTGAATGTCTGAGAATGTAACACGTGCGCCTTGACCTGCGTTGTTGATTTTACTAATGGTAGTTCCATCAAATACACCGCCATTGTTGGTGCTTTCACCTAACTTATCTCCAGCTGGACTTTTTACACCAATGGTAAAGCTAGTTACATTCCAACGTAAGATATATGGGAAATCTGAAGTCATGGCAGCTGCGATACGTCCGTATCCAACAAGTTCACCTTTCGACATTCTTCCTCTAGTTTTTCCTCCTACATAAGCAATAGGATCTGGAACTATTTTAATTCTAAATGGTGTACCACCTAAAGCTTGATTTCTTCCATCCATATCAGCAGATACAGAAATGTTAACTTCTCTTGCACCTGCCGGAGGTCTCACATTGTAACGACCAGCACCAATTGGTTTACTTTGACATCCGCCAAAATTGATTCTTAGTTTTTCTGGAGCTACTGGAGCTGCTATAGTTACCATGTTGTCAATCCCAACATATAAGATACGTAAACTATCTGCAGAAACGTTCGCCATCGGTTTGGTTACCACAAATTTGTTTTTGAAACTATGGTATTGGTCTCCTTCAGCCGTTTTAATTTTGATCACACCAGCAAACCGTTGTTCACCTGCACCCCCTGCTGGGATTTTAAGTTGAACTACACCGCCTGTGCCTTCTAATTTATTTAATGCTCCACTTTTAGCCATTGCTTCAGTAGCAGTGTCTATACCAAGTTTCCAATAAACTTCAGGATTTTGGCGAGAGTCAAATGCAGCAACAATGATGTCGGCATTGTACTCTTGGCCACTAAATACTAAACGGCTTTCAGGAATAACTTTTGCTCCAACTTTGTCAAATTTCAATGAACCACCATCAATAGTTTCCATTAAATAAGATAACATATCATATTCCGCATTTTTAATTTCACCAATGGTTTTGTTTAAAATTGGAATTTGAGCTGCAAGAACAACGTGTGCAAAATTGGAATATTCCCATTCAAGTTCACGTCCTTCTTTGTCTTTACGTTTAGTTTTAGTATCTAAGCCAATTTTTTTATCCATTGCCTCTCTAATCTTAGGGTCTACAAAATCTAAAAGAAATTTTTTGTAAGCTTCTATTTTATCTCTTAGTTCTTTGGCTCTGCCATTTCCTCTGCCTTCTTCTGTTCCTAGCATGAAAAGGTGTGGTTTGTCAAAATTATCTTTTGCACCAACATCCATTAACGCTATTTTTTTGGCTTCTTCAAACGTAATTCCTTCAGTTACCACCAACATGTCATATTTGGTTTTATTGACGAATTCAACGATTTCTTTAGTCTTTTTTTGAATTTCGAGTGCTTTTTTGTAGAAAGGACCAGCCTTTTCAGGTTGTTTTTCGTTCAAATTAGCAAAAATAGCATAGGTGTTATTTACTTTATTCTCGAAGTTTTTATTAGTTTTCTCCATCGTGTCGTTTACCACAACAAATGCATCAAGAATCTGAACAGACACATTTAACGCTAACAATGCTGTTAGCACTAAATACATCATTCCAATCATTCTCTGCCTTGGAGTTTCTGGACAATTACTTGCTCCCATATTAATCTGTATTTTCTAATTAATAATTACTTTTAAAACACTAGCGATTTACGTTCATCGCAGTTAACATATTTCCGTAAACTGTGTTTAACATAGCTACGTTTTTAGTTAAAGCTTCTACTTGATCTTTGTACTTAATAGTACCTTGAACAGTTTCGTTTAAATTATTAGAAACAGCACTAATTTGCTCTTGAACACTAGTGTTTAATTTTGCGTATTCAGTAGAGTTTTGTAATTGTAATTCATATATTGAATTAATCGAAGAAAGATTGCCCGATAAGTTCTTAAGTTGAGTATTGTACGATCCACTGTCTGTTTGAATTGAACTGATTGTTTCTTCATATACAGAAGCTAATGATTTTACTGCATTAGCAGCACGAGATACATTGTTTAAATATTCTTCTGAGATATTCATGTCTTTAGATAAAGCTTCAGCAGTTTTATCATAAGAAGATACTAAATTACGAACTGATTCACCTGCTTTGGTAAGGTTAGAAACATAACCGTCGGTAGCAGCAGCAGCATCAGAAACTCCTGATAATTTGTTTGCATTGTCACCTAAGTTTTTCATTCCTCTAGCAAGACTTTCAATTAGTTCTGGTCCTATTTTCGCCTCTTCTAACATGTTGTCTAGTTGTTGCGTTGCAGATAAGTTAGATTTTTTAGGACTCTTTTCGTGTGATAATTCATGTGCATCTTCTCCAATTGCTAATTCTGGATAAACGATTGCCCAATTATACTCAACGTGAAGTGGTTCGAACGCGGAAAGTGCAAAAATTACAGCTTCTGTTCCCATTCCTAAAAATAACATCTCTGTTGCCAACGGTAAGTGTAAGATTTTGAATAATGCTCCAAGGATTACTACAGCTGCTCCAATGCCATATAATTTCGCCATGAAATTTTTGTAACCTTTACTTACTACAAGTTCTTTGAATCCCATAATTTTGTTGTTTTAAGTTAGTGAAAATTGATTTGTTTTATTGTTTTATTTGTTTTTAATTTTAGTATACATTAGATGCGCTATTCATATTGTCCCCTTTTTGTCGCCCTAAGAATGATTGCACACATCTAAATCCTACATAAGATTTACCAGTATCTTGATATTCGTATGATCTTGAAGCTACTTGTAGATAATAACCTACATCTTTCCAGGATCCACCACGAATAACTTTTCTTTTATTTACATCGACATCACTTAACGTTGCGCTGTAAGAATATTGCATATTTAAATCGTGTCCTAAGCTGTATGCTGACTCTTCAAATGCATCTTCACACCATTCTGCAACATTACCCGACATATCATATAGTCCAAAATCATTTGGTGCATAGTGACCCACAATAATTGGATCTATACCACCGTCATCTAAATATCTACCACGCATTGGTTTGTAGTTTGCCAAGAAGCAACCATTTGCATTACGGATATAAGGACCTCCCCAAGGATATGCACTTAATGCAAAACCACCACGAGCTGCCCATTCCCACTCTGATTCATTAGGTAATCTGAAGTCGTTTTCAAACATCATTTCGTCTCTTGAAACAAGATAGTTGTTTAATAATTGAGTTCTCCAATTACAGAAAGCTTTTGCTTGTCTCCAACTTACACCTACTACTGGATAGTTGTCGTATGCAGGATGCCAAAAATAGTTTTGAGTATTTGGATCGTTGAATGAATAAGTAAAATCATGAATCCAAGCTAATGTGTCAGGATAGATGTTTACAATTTCGTGACGAATAAACGCCTTTTTGCCTTTGTTGTAACCTGTTGGACGGTTTGAATATAAACCTTTAAAACGAGTGTTTTTATCGTTTACATCCATTTCCTTGTAAGAGCCACCAATGCCATCACGTTCGCCGTCAAAATCTTCAATTTTTTCTTTGTGATTCGCTAAATCTACCCACCAATATTCATAATCGAATATTTTGGTATTCCAATCGGTTAAACGATAATGGTAGTAACGATCGTCTGTAATACGTGTAAATAGAGGAGCTAATGCGTTACGATAGTCTTCATTTTCTGAATTCCAATCGATTTCCTCTTGCCAATTAATGAAATTTGGATTGATTACCTCGCCCTGGTTATCACCACTTTCATATTTTAGAAAATGTTCGTTTTCTGTCTCGTCTAATGCTTTTCCTAATAGACAATGTGCTATTGAATCTCTAACCCATTCTACAAACTGACGATACTCGTTGTTTGTAATCTCTGTTTCATCCATATAGAATGGACGAACAGTGACTGTTTTTGACGAATGTGTTAAAGCATACGGGATATCCTGATCGCCAGTTCCCATATTGTACCCACCCATAGGGATGTAGAGCATACCAGTAGGTGTTTCAGAAAAATAGACCGGACGGTCCTGAACACCTGTTAGCTCACCGTTGCCAGAGTTTTTGCAACTAGCAAATAGAGCCATTACTACTATTACGATTCCTATTTTTTTCATGCTTGCTCCTGAATTTGTTTCTTTAAAACGCATCTATTTCTTTATTTATTGTTGTACGAGTCAATTTCAAATTTAGTTACCTAATAGTAACGTATTTTTGTAAATTGATGTTGTCTCTTTTCGTACAATATTAAAACAATATTTTAACATTACCTCGTGACTCCCACTACTTCTACCTTTGTGGCCTAAATCTGAAGTGGTGAAATCATATGAATATCCAATTTTTAATCCCTTCATAGGTCCAGTTTGAAAAGGACTAACTCCTAAAACTATACCTATTGCATCTTGTAATCTGTAATTTAATCCACCCCAAAACTGATTGTTCCATTTAGCAATTAAGGAAACATCATATTGAGCTGATACAAAATCTGTTTTAATAAAGACTGATGGTTCAATCACCAAACTTGGATTGTCTGGGTAAATCCATTCATAACCACCATTTAAAAAGTAGTGTCTTTTTAGTTTAATTCCTGTTCCGCTATTTGCGCCTAAACTTGCTTCTGGCTCTAGCATTTGTGTGGAAGCTAATCCTACATAATATTGGTTAGGGACTTTGTAAAACAGGCCAAAGGAGATGTCTGTAAACATGTCAGATTCGGAAGCACGACCCATAAGTCGAGGATCATTTTGTTCGATGGCTATAAATTTAGTAAAATCAATTACTTTATTCATAAAACCAATTTGTGCCCCAATGCCTAAAACACCACCACTACGGCCAATAGGTAGGCGATAAGCATAGCCTAATTTGACTTGTGTGTTGTTCTCGTAACCAATTTTGTCTTTTAGAACAGATAACCCCAATCCACCTCTTAAGAAAGGAACAGGAGCATCCATTGAAAATAAAATATCTTGAGGAGAGGTTAAATCGCCACTAGGATCTTTAAAACCAGTCCATTGTTGGCGAAATAGTGTAGTTGCACAGATTGCACCACTACTCCCGGCATAGCCCGGATTAAATGGCAAAATCGCATACGGATGTTGCGTGAATTGCGTCTCTTGCTGCGCCTTGAGCCCTATTACAGACACAGTCAAGAATACCAGAATATAAATTCTTTTCATAAGCATTCGCTTTAATTATTGCTCCTTTTGGTTTGCTAAAGTAATATTTTATTTTGTAATCAACAAACAATTGTTGAAAAAAAAATATTTTGTTGATTAATAACTCATCAAACAAACCTACTACTAGCGCTCCCGATTAATAATGTTTTTACGTCTATTCTCCTTTTTTGTTGCATTACAACTTCCAAATTTAATAACTTTTTCAGTGATTAATACATGTTTTGTTATTTATACATACTATATATGAAAGGAATCTTCGTTGATGTTTGATTTAAGTTGCTTATGTCTAGCGAGATAACATGTTATATAGATTCACTATAAATTGCTTTAAAAAAATGCTCTTATCGCAATATTGCCCACATGAACCACTGTTTTTTGCGGAGAGACCCTAAGTTCGTAGTTTGCATTTAGTTGAATGTTCTTCGATAATATGGTTTGTAATGAGAAATTATAAATAACATTTAACCCGTTGGATAAACCCTCTAAGATTTCGATGGCTAGTGGATTATTGGTTTCTCCGTTATAAAGTACATTGATGCATGATATTTTTGAAGAGATCATTCCCTTTTTTGGGATATTTATTTGAATATCAGCATTTGCTTGGTTGAAAAACGATGTTTGCTTCGAACTTGTTATGGTCGCATGCTTTTCGGTGTACCTGTAACTTACACTTGTTCTAAAATTGGTTGATCTTAGATAGGAAACACTGGTCTCTATGTATTTATTGTCTATTTTGTAATTTCTGTTGATTAATAATTCAGATCCGGTCGAACGATTGCTTAATCCGCCATCTATTTTTAGGCTTATTTTTTTCAACATCGAACTTCTCAAGATGATTGCGTTGCTTTTGTTGGATTTATTTTCAAATCCATTGGCTAAAAACAACTTATTGTACTGATCGTTGTATATATATTCCAAATTCCAGATGGGATTTGATTGGTTGATGTATAAATTGTTTCGAATGGATTTATTGGCAGTGATGTTTTGGTCGTCATTGCTATTGAAAGGATTTGACCCTATTTCTGGTCCTGCCGTAGTTTTATTGTTTGTAAAAAGTGAGGTTTGATTTTTAAATAGAGATATCAACTTGGTTAGTTTTGTTTTCTTCTTTAAGAGTGATCCTGGATTGATTAACAGGGTTTGGTTGTATTCGTTTACAATTGTTTTTATATATTCGGTAGATTGCAACCAAACTTTAATGTATTCTCCTTGATCTGAGTATGGAGTGGTCGAAAATTCATCTAAATCTTCTACGTTATTATTGTTGAAATCGGTCCAAATATATTGTCCTTGACCTTTTGATACTTTTATATATTGATATTCTCTCTTCTGTTCACGTCCATTTGCTGTTTGATAGTAAGTGCTTATTACCAATGCGCCTTTAAATAGGTTGCTTTGATGATTTATGTTTGCTGTAAATGAATAATCGTTTTTGTCGGGAAATGAGTTTGAATAAGTCGCTTCTCTGTATATTCCATTTACATCCACGGAGTTGTTTTTATTCTGAAAGACTAAGTTTCCCCCATGCTCGGTGGTGTTCGAAAAATGATTTATTTTGTTGAGCAATGGGATGGACAGTTCTTTGTTGTTGTGCCATAGTTTGTATTTAGTTTTTGCGGAATCTACGTTTTGAATAAACAGTTCATATTTTTGCAAAACAAAGGAGCCAATGTTTAATGAGTCTGTTATCACGGTTTTAGCTAAGTTATTTTCTCCGTCGAGGGTTATTCCCATGTATCCATATTTTGTTTTGGCCCTTGCGGTGTGGGTTTGTTTAAAATAGTTGCTTTTCATGTCAAAACCCTGCCCATTCGTATTGGTCCCGATGGTAGTTATATCAAAATACTTTTTACGCCACAATCCGCTCCAAGAGTTTTGGGTTCCTTGAAATTGATTTTTATAATTTAAATAGTTAAACGTGTAGTTTGCAAATCCATTTTTCGGGTGTTCAAAAATGATATCGTAGGAGATGATGTTTAAATCTTCTGCGGATAGTTGATTGGTTTTTAAGTTGAATCTTCTGAAAAACTCACTGTTTTTAGAGGGTTCTATTTCAGAAAATGATTTTGCAATGAATTGGTGCAATATTTTAGTGGTTAGCGTAGACTTTTTCAGCGAGTCGCTGGTTTTGAAGGTCTGTTTGTTCGTGTATTGTGTATTGATGGCTCCTCCATAATTTTTGGGAGCAGTGTTTGAGGCAAATGTGTTTTTCTCAAAATTTGAAAAAGCGATCTCAATATTAAGGGTTGATTTTTTTGAAATTTGGTATTCTATTTTTCCCAAAACCATCTGTTTCTTTTGGGGTGGAACGAGAATGTAAATAGGACTGTAAGAGCCTCGAGGTACTCCGCCTTGAGGCGCTATCCACGAAAAAACTCTGCCATTGACGGTGTTGTTTAATAATACATAATCTCCTTTGTTTTCGCCCATATAAGTGAAGGATAGGGCGTAAAAAGCGCTGTCTGCATTAGTGCTGTAAACAAATACTGAATCGTACGAGATTCCACTCACCAGGGTGTCTACCATTTTGTATCGCACCTGATTTGAGTTGAAGCTTAGACTGTCAAAGGCAGGAGAGGTCATTAGGTCGAATTGATTTCCGGCATTTCGAAGAATTGCTTTCTGCTCGTTGTTGAGTTCGGGCTGAATGGATTGGTTTTTCATGTCTTGCTCGGAGTAGACATTAAACCCGACTTTGATTTTACTATTTTGCCATTGGTTAAAACTCGACACCAGTGTTCTGGAGTAATGTCGGTCGGTGTATTCAAATTCTACTACAATTTTGGCTTCTCGTGAAATCAGTTTTTTTGAGGTAAATATCAATTCGCCAAGGTTGTAATCGATGGTGTATTCATTGTTTTGTCCTCTCACAAGCAGCATCCCATCAATAAATACTCGTTCGGAACCTCCAATAATGATGATGTTTGCGTCTCCATTTTCGTTGGTCAGTCGGTATGGACCTTGATTCCCATCGATGGGAGTCACGTTTATTCGTGCAAACTTCCCTTTTGTGATTGCCACTGAGGTGGTGGTTGTAAATATGGAACTATCGGGTAGGTTGTAAGTAAATTCTGCTTGGGTTCCTAAAACTTTTTTATTTGTTTTTAAAAATGCAGACATGGGTGAGCTGATGTCGAAATCTCCTGCTGTAATTTTTGTCTTTTGATTGTAAAGTTGAATAAATACTTTGTCAAACTCCTGAATTTGCTGGGTGTTCCCTTCGGGTTGCAACGGAATGTTCTTGTCGCTTATGACTGCTTTTATTTTGAAGTTTTCAAAAATATTTCCATCCAGTTGCAGGTTTAAATCTGAGTTTACAACTACATCTTGTCTGTTGCCAATGGATATCCCACGGGTAATGCTCCCCGATTTGCTTAAATCACTAGAATTTTCCAACCAAGGATTTGAGAAATTGCTTGTCGGAGCTTTGAAATCGTTGCTTGCAGAAAATTGTTGTTTTTCGATGGATTTTTTGTCTCTTTTTGTAAATGGTTTACTCAAATCAAAATTAAAAACTTGATAGTCTAATGTTATCTCTTTGTCTAAGTAAGAGCTATCTGTGAATATAATTGTAGAGGTAAAAAAATTAATCTTATAATCTGAGGATGGAATCGATTGATTTAAAATTTTTGCCGAAAATGAGTTTGGGATAATCGAAAGGGTGTCGAATTTTATTTCTGACGAAGTGAGCACTGTCTTTTTTGTCCTTAATGCCGTTTGGGCGCTAATATCCAACGATGCGAGAAAAAGCAAGAGCAGGATTAGTTGTTTATAAGAGGAAAAAATGTACTGTTTCACAAATCGTTAGATTAATTGGATCGTATAAAACAACGGTTAGTCTTAGTTTTTATTGGATTGTAATGGTCCTCAAAGAAGAACATGGTCATAAAATTAATTGCTTTTGAAAATAAATCGAAGTTAAATATATGAGTCTTAATCAACAATACAGTGATGTTTAATTATGATTGGTTTGTTCATCTTTTAAAAATTTAGACAAGCTATCTTGAATATCACTAATCTTATAAGGTTTTGAAATAAAATCATTCATCCCAAAGGAGCTGTATTTATTTCTAATGTTGTTTGCATTGTTTGCAGTCAATGCTATGATATGTGGCGTTTTGAAGACCTCGTTTTCGTTGCAATGGTTTCTAACGAGGTTCGTCGCTTCAAATCCATCGATGTTTGGCATGTGTATGTCCATGAAAATGATGTCAGGTTGATGGCTTAAAAATTTGACATACGCCTCTTGTCCATCTTTTGCTTCCAAAATGGTTGCCTCGGACATGGATAATATCTCTTTAAGCATCAGCATGTTTACGGGATTGTCTTCGGCTATTAAAATTAAAATTTCCTTTGATAGTTTTGTGAAATTAATTTCATTGGATCCTTTGATGTGTCTTTTATTCAATGATTTTGCGGTGTTAAACAAAGTTGTTGGAAGTACTGGCATAGAGAGCACCGGGATGAAAGGTGTGTGTGTAAAACTTGCTATTGCATTTTGAATATCGGAGTGTTTGCTGAGAATGCAAATAGAGATGTCGTCGTGGATGAGTTTAATTGTTTTAATTGTTTCTGCGCAAGTTAGCCCATCTACGTTGTAATCGATAAAAAGGAAATCGAAAAACACCTTTTCTTCACTTTTTTTAGTAGTCAGTTGAATTGCTTCTATGCTGTTGACGCAGGTGTATGTTTCGGCATTGGCTTGAGAAAGAATTGACTTTATCGACTCCATCTCTTCTTTGTTGGAGGTGGCAATTAGAACTTTCGCTTTTTTAAAAATGTCAGGAATTGTGTTTGGATTATTGGATTCGGCAAAAGCGATGGGAATGGATATATTTATTGAGGTCCCAATTCCTACACGACTCGAGGCAATGATGTTCCCGTTTAATATTTCTAAAATATTTTTGCAGATAACCAGCTCATGTTCTTTTATTTTCACATTTTGAGGAAGATTGGTATCGAAGTATGAGAAAGGAGTGTAGGTAGATTTTTTGGTTTCTGATGACAACCCAATACCTGTGTCGGTGATGTTAATGTCCAACCAATGATTTCCATCTCTGTTTTTGAGCGAAATAGCTGTTTTTATATACCCAGAATCTGTGTTTCTGATTGTGTTTTCTAAAATAATAGAGAGTGTTTTCCGAATTAATATTTCATCGCTGATGATGTTGTTTAATAACTCTTTCTGAATTTGAGCAATAAAAATCAACCCTTTGTCCTCGCATTGTGGTGCATAAGTTTGTATCAATGAGTTCAAAAGGGTTTCGGCATTAAATTGTTCGAAAATTAAATCAATTTTCCCTGATTCGATGTTGGTTAAATTCAGAATATTATTGATTGAGTCGATGGTTTCGAGAGACGAGTTTTTGATGGTGGTTAGTTGACTTTTTATCGAATGGTCGCAGTTGTGGAGCAACGACTCAGAAATTCCAATGATTGAATTTAATGGAGCACGAACTCCCTGAATGGTATTTGAATATAAATTACATTTTGAAGTTAACGTAGTCTCTAATTTCTTGATTTTTTGCTCTAACTGATTTTTCTGATTCAAATAGTCGGTCATGTCTATCAGGTAAATGAGCAAACTTTCTACGTTTTCTATAGAGAGCATAGGAGTTAAGATGACTTTAAATTTAACAGATTGGTTATTGTTGTCCACAAATTCAACAATTTCTGATGTGCTTATTTTTAAATATATTGCTTTTTTTAGAATTGAATTCGAGAAAAAAGTGTTGGTTGTTTCATCCAATCCTAATGTTTTAAATATTTTGGCGGTGTTTATATTTTTCAAATAGTTATTCGAATATTCAACCGCCAGATTATGATAATTGAAAACAAACATTTGAATGTCTATGTTGGAAAGTATATCGTTTAATGATTTGTACTTCAAAAACAAAAAATCTTTTTCTTCTATCTCTTTGGTATTATCGGTAATGTTTAAAATGTACTCGTTGTTGTTGTATTTTTTTGCTTCTATGGTTACGTGTCTGTTTGTCTTGTTTTTTGAGGTCAATATCAAATTTGCTGTTGCAGATTTCTTGTCGAATAGATTTTTTATAAACACAGTGTATGTGTTAAGTGAATTTGGGTGTACTAAATCATTGAGCGTTAGTGCTTTTAATGAGTTCATGCTGTACTCAAGAGTGTTTGAGATTGAATAATTTGAGCGAATGATGTTCGTTTTGTCATCAATTTGCAAAAAACCTTGCGAAGCATTGTCTATGTATTGTTTTAGAGAGTTAATTTCAAGAATATACAATTCGGTATTGTTCTTTAAATTGTTGATGTCGATGACAAAACCTTGCAACTCAACTGCGTTCTCATCTTCATCGTAAATGTAATAACCTTGTTCCCAAACCCATTGATGAGTGCCGGTGGAGGTCATTATTTCGTGCTCGGAGTGATAGGTTGTTTTATTGAGTAAGCTCTCTTGCTGTTTGTCTGAAATTTGTTTTCGATATTTAGGTAAGACAATATCGTTGAGCGATAATCGATTGTTGTCGATGATGTCATCAACAGAATAACCCGTTAGTTTTTCAAATCCTTGACTCATAAAATTCACTTTGCGCTTGCCATCGATGTCACTCCTGTATACAAAACCAGGAATATTGTCGATAATTTCTTTTGATGTTGAGATATTGATTGGGATGAACGGAGTCGCAATTTCATTATAATGATCAATAGTCACGCACGTAAATATCAATACTTCTTGGTTGGAGAGATTGACTTTAGAAATTGTTGTCAGACATGTTAAATTATTGGCGTTGACGGTTTCGAATGTTAAGTCGGTTTCAATGGTCTTTTTAATAGAAAAATCATTGTTTAATAATAATGTTTCAAGCTCAAGTCGCGAATCTGAATGCATGATATCCATGAGCGATTTTTTCGTAATGCCCGAAATGTTATTTCCGGTGTGCGTTTTAAATTCAGGACTTATTGATATGATATTCAGATTCGGAAGGGTTGTTATGGTGAAAAAAATGAATTGCTTTTTTAGATTATCTTTCTGTGTATTTAATATTAGATTTTCATTTTTTAGATCTGTTATTTTCGTATTGTCACTCACACTCAAGCTGATAAACGGGGTTTCTGTTTCGTTTCTTTGGATATGTTCGTACGTGATTATGTAATTCTGGTCTAAGTGGTTGACTTCCACGATTATATTGTTTTTTGCAACTAATGATTGTGTGCTCTCAATAAATCTCTCTTTATGAATTGGATCTTTTATTATATCCGCAAATCTTTTTCCTATTTTTAAAGGTTGATTTAGAAATATCTTGTTTAAGTTTAAAGAACTATGGTTGAAATATAATACTTTTAAATCGAGGGATAAAAAAACGGTGGCAAGTTGATTTTTTGAGAAAAACGAGTGAATCCGTGCAGAATCTTCTAGTAACTGATTTTGTAGATCTGTTCTGGTTTTTAAAAAGATGCTGACGCCAATGACCAATAGGATAAAAATTGCGGATACTGCAAAGGGAAATAACCTTTTTGTCATTAGCAGTTTATTCCAATAAGAGATGTCCATATCCAAGCCCATGATGGCTACTACTTGGTTTCTCTTGTTGATAATTGGGATTAGAACAGTCCTAAATTCACCCCATTGATCGCTATATGGTTCAATTGCTTGTGGCGTTTTTTTGTTGAACATGGAAACCATTTCTTTGGGTGCATCTAGGTATAGCTCTCCTGGGGTGGCAGTTGATCGGATGGATTTTAATTTGTTTTGCTCGGATTCTGAATCAACGTAAAAAAATAGTTTATCCTTTTTTTTGCCAACTAAATAAATATATCTGATGGAGGATAGCTGATTGCAAAATGATTCAAATTGGCTTTTTATTTTACCATAATTTGGATTTAATGTATCCGCAATTTCACCATTCAAAGAGGCTAATTCATCTGTCTTTACTACACTCGAGATGAGCAAACTTTGTTTTATTAAATTGTTTGTTTCGTCTTCTTTGGCAAGGTTGTTAAAGTATTTTGATGACAAAAAACCAGTAGTTAATACAAAAAGAATAATCGTTAACGCCCAGATAAAAATAATGGGCATTTTTTGAATTTTAAGAATTTGTTTTTTAATCATAAGTCTATTCCTAAATGTGTTTATTGCAGCCCAAATGTACTCATTTTAATTTATCTTACAAGCAGTTTTTTGTGAGTTGATTCTGCGCGTCGGGATGTTTTAATGCCAATGCTTTTTTGAAATCGACACAAGCCAATTCGTTTTTGTATAATTCTAAATAAGAAACTCCTCTGAAATAGTATGCATCTCGATAGTTTGGATCTTGTTTTATCGTAGCAGTGAAGGCTTGAATAGCCAATGCAGTATTCTTGTTATGAGCGTGTATAAATCCCAATATAAAATTTGCTTTTGGTTGATTGGGATCAAGTTCTAGGCTCTTTTTTATTTTGGGTAGTGCATTGTTATACTCTTTCATCTCAAAATAAACCAACCCAATATTGTATTCAATCTGAGGTGAGTTTGTTAGCTTCTTTTCGGCAACAAATAGGTCGGAAAGTGCTTTTTGATGTTCACCAGTTTCTAAATAACAGATTCCTCTCGTTAAATATGCTTCGGTATCGCCTGGGTTGTTTTTGATGACAAGGCTGAAGTCGCTGATGGCCTCTTTATAGTTGGATAAATAGTAGTTTGTCAGACCTCGGTTATACAATGCAGGCGTTGAATTAGGCTTCAGTTCTAATAATTTATTGAAATCGGAAAGTGCTTGTGCATACTGTTCTGCCCACTGATAAGACTGGGCTCTGTAATTAATTGCATCTATATCGTTGCTGTTTTTGGCAATCACGATGCTAAAATCAGCAATCGCTTTTGTGTAATTTTCAGTCCTAAAATAACACAACCCTCTGTTGAAATATGCACTTAAGTTTTGGTTGTTGAGGGCAATTACTTTTGTGTATGTTTCAGCCGATTTTGCATACTCTTTTAAGGAATACTCTTTTACAGCAGTCGTTAAAAATTCCGATTCTGTTTGTGCATGGATATTTCCAATTGCGAAAAACATCAATAGTAATACGTAAGAAAATAGTCTCATCTCTTTATTTTTATGCATAATTTGTTGATCTAATTTGCAGTAAAAATACGACTATTTTTTTAGTTTTTTCTGAAATTCAAATGCTTTTTCAATGACAGAAAGTGAATATACTCGTTGAACTTGGGGTTTCTGTTCAAAAAGTGCCAAGTATTCGATGTTTTTCTTGCGCTCAAATATGGGTGAATGGGTCAGTTTGGTCATGTTTAATCCATGCTGATTGGCGGATTTTTCAATTTTGAGAATTACCTTTTCGTGAGTTTTTGGATTTTTTACAATTCCGTCGTTGCCCAATTGCTCTTTCCCCGCTTCAAATTGTGGTTTTATCAACAGAATTAATTGGGTGTTTTCGTTCGAAAATCTTGCAAAATCAGCCATCACATTTGTGAGTGAGATAAAGCTAATGTCAGAAACAATGATATCGGGCAAGGTGTTGTCGATGTGCTCTAAGGTAAGCGTTCTAAAATCTAAATCTTCGAGCGAAACAATGGCGGAGTGTTCGGCCACCGAAGGATCTAACTGGGAGTTCCCCACATCCACTGCAAATACTTTTTTGGCGCCATGTTGCAACGCGCAATCGCTGAATCCACCTGTGGAAGCGCCAATGTCTAAGATTGTTTTGTTGCTAAAATCGATGTTAAAATCGTCGATGGCTTTTTTTAATTTTAGACCGCCTCTACTCACATACGGATTGGTTTCCTGTTCAATTATTTGGATATTGTCGGTGGGTTTTATAAAATATCCAGGTTTTGTGGTCACGATATTGTTAACGGTAATTGCGCCTTTTAAGATGGCGAAACGTGCTTTTTCTCGGGTGGTAAATAGTTGTTTTTCTACTAAGGTAACGTCTAATCTTTGTTGATCCATTTGTTTAATTTATTAATGTGAGGATTCGGTTTAGTTTTTCTTCCACTTGAACCAGTCCAAAGGCTCTTACCCATCTTTCAGATTCCTGATTATCGATGGTGAGTATTAGTACTGGGGCGGTAAATACTCCAAATTTTGCGGCTATTTCGGGTTGCTTTTCTATTGGATGCACTTCAAATTCGATGGTTGGGAATTTTTCCAAGATCAGTGCTTCAATTTTTGGCAAAAGTGAATCACAAACACTGCATGAAGGGCTCGTAAAATAGTGTAGTTTTAAGGATATATTCATTTATCTATTTTTTAAAATTGGTTGTTGATGCCCGCTCCAAAGAGTGCAAAATCATATTTCGTTGGATCATCTGCACAAAAGTACGATAAATTTTTGGTCAACTCTTCAGCGGCAGCTCGATCGTTCTGTTTTCGGGTTAATAAATTGAGTTTTCGAGCTACTCTGGCAGAGTGAACATCAAGGGGACAGATTAGTTGCGATGGTTGCATTGATTTCCATATTCCAAAATCGACTCCGTTGTTATCTGAGCGAACCATCCATCTGAGATACATGTTAAGTCGTTTGCAAGCTGAGTTTTTTAGTGGATTTGAAACATGTTTTTCGACTCTTAATTCATGTTCTATTTCAAAAATAACGCTTCTAAAATTGGCAATTGAATCAAATGCATTTTGAGAACTGTTTTCCGTTGAAAATAATTTCTCTAACCCTCCTTTGTGAAGGTATATGTGCTGAAGTGCGGTCATAAAAAACTGAACATCGCTACTATTTAAAGTTCGGTGACAGAATTTTTCAAATTTTTTCAAATCGATAGGTTCATGGTTTCTGATGAAATCTGCCGGATTATTATCCATTAGTTCCATTAATTTATTCGCAGATTTAATGATGGAAGTTCTATTGCCCCATGCAATCAGGGACGAGAAAAATCCGCTAATTTCAATGTCTTCTTTGTTGGAATAGCGATGTGGAACCGAAATGGGATCTTGTGTTATAAAAACGGGGTTGTTATATTGTTGGTGATATAAATCGAGAAAATATCTAGTATTATCGATGTCGAACTTTGATTTCATGGTGCAAAGATACTTATAAATAGATGTGATCTCAACTTCTCGATTTAGGCCAAAATGTTTTAGGTGTGTTAATGTTGGTTCTTTTGTTATGATTATTGATTTTTTTATTTATATTTGCGATGTTAAAAAATAAGTAACCATAAAAAATTAATGACTATGAAAAAAATTACAATTGTTTTTTTGGTGTTTGCCTTTAGCTTCTTGACTTCAAGAGGGCAAGCTCAAATGCCAAATGGCTCTTTCGAAAACTGGGCAACTGCTACTTGGGGTGACTCTATTGTAGGGTGGACTTCCAGTTTTAAGCTTTTAAGTGATGTTGTCTTTGTGAATAAATCTACTTCTGCCAAAGAGGGTGTAAGTGCTGCTGAAATAACTTCACAGGAGATGAATGTCGTTTTTACCACGTATAACATTCCTGGAATATTGACTTTGGGAAAAATCCAACCAGATTTGGCTAGCTTTAGTGCAAAAATAGTCGGTGGTGTTCCGTTTACAAGCAATCCGTCCACGTTTAAAGGTTGGTATCAATATACTCCATTGGGCACCGATTCTGCCATTGCTTTTGTATTGTTTACAAAATGGAATTCGGTTACAAGCAAATCAGATACCATAGGTAAAGGGAGTTTTGTTACTACTGCTGCTCAATCAACTTATGCTCAGTTTGCTGCTGAAATTACCTATCCTACCGCTGGGATTGTTCCAGATACGATGAATATTATATTGTTGTCTTCGGGCATTGCTGCTACGCCAGGTTCTATGTTTTTAGTAGACAAACTTTCTTTTGAATACCCCGAAGCTGTAAGAGAAGATTCTCAGTTAGATTGTTACGTATATCCAAATCCATCCAATGGAGTTGTAACCGTATCGTTGGCAAACAATTTAAAAACTACTGCTACTCTTTATGATTTTGTCGGTCGTGAGGTTTATTCTAAATCAATTTCAAATTTATCTACTTCGATGGATTTTAGCTCATTGCCTAAAGGAATTTATTTATTAGAGCTTAAAAATAATACTCAACGTGCAATTAAAAAGATCACGTTAAAGTAATTTTCAAATGGGAAAATAACTGTGAATAAAAGATTGTCGAGAAATTGGCAATCTTTTTTTTTGTATTTGAGGTTGCTTGTGTTAATTTGTCACTCATTTTCGACTATTTAGTCAAAAAAAAGATGTAAATTAGCACAAAATTTAGAGATGAGTATATTTGAACAGATAGGTAAATATTTACTGCTAATGCGCCGGGTGCTTACAAAGCCAGAAAAACCGAGTGTTTTTAGAAAACAGTTGTGGATAGAATTAGATACTCTTGGAGTGCAATCCATTGGTTTTGTGATTATTATATCTGTATTTATGGGTGCTGTATTGGCTATTCAAACGGCCTTTCAGATTGATAGTCCATGGATCCCAAAATGGACGGTGGGTTTTACTGTTCGTCAATCTGTGATTTTGGAATTTGCTCCCACCATTGTTAGTTTGTTTTTGGCTGGAAAAATTGGTTCTCGTATCGCTTCCGAAATTGGGACCATGCGTGTTTCCGAACAGATAGATGCATTAGAAGTAATGGGTATAAACTCAGCTAATTTGCTGATTTTGCCCAAAATTGTTGCCGCTATGTTGGTTTTTCCAGTGTTGGTCATCATCAGTATGTTTATTGCAATGTTTGGCGGCTGGATCGCTTCTGTGTCCACACATATGGTCTCTTCGGATAACTTTATTGATGGACTAATCATCTTTTTCAGACCTTTTGACGTTACGTATGCTTTGATAAAATCGATCACATTTGCCTTTATTATTACATCCGTATCTGGTTTTTATGGTTATTCCACCGAAGGAGGTTCTTTGGAAGTGGGCCGATCTAGCACCAATGCTGTGGTTTTTAGTAGCATTGTGATGCTGTTTTTTAATATGATATTAACTCAATTGTTGCTGACATGATAGAGACGAAACATCTTTTTAAAAGATTTCAGGATAGGACCGTGTTGGATGATGTCAGCATGACCTTTGAGTCGGGAAAAACGAACTTAATTATTGGCTTGAGTGGTTCTGGAAAGACGGTGCTTATGAAGTGTTTGGTTGGCCTTTTGGATGCGGATGAAGGGGATATTTTTTACAATGGAAGAAATTTTCAAAAGATATCATTGGCAGATAAAAAGCTGATTAGGCAAGAGATTGGAATGTTGTTTCAAGGAGCAGCGCTTTTTGATTCCAAAACAGTGGAAGAGAATGTGATGTTTCCTTTGGAAATGTTCACAGACATGACCTTGGAGGAACGATTAGATCGGGTAAACTTCTGTTTAAAAAGAGTAAACTTGGTTAACAGCAATGAACTTTTCCCATCGGAAATTAGTGGTGGGATGAAAAAACGAGCAGCCATTGCAAGGGCGATTGTTCTCCAACCAAGATATCTCTTTTGCGATGAGCCAAACTCTGGATTAGATCCTAAAACATCCATTGTAATCGATAATTTAATTGCCGAAATCACCAAAGAATTTGATATCACGACCATCGTAAATACGCACGATATGAACTCTGTATTGGAGATTGGCGATAAGGTTTCATATCTCAACAATGGGAAACTTTGGTGGGAGGGAAGCAAAGATGATATTTTGAAATCTGGGAATCCTGAATTGGATGATTTTGTCTACGCATCGGAATTAACTCGAAAATTAAAAGGTATAATTTAGATTTTATAGGTATGAATTTTTTAGATATAATGATTCTTGTCCCCATGGGATGGTACGGTTTTAAAGGATTTAGAAAAGGACTTGTGTTTGAAGTGGCTGGAATTGTAGCCCTTGTTGTTGGGACTTGGATTGCCATTAATTTTTCGAAAACCATTGCAGGTTGGATTGGGTTGTCTGGAAAATATGTCGATATTATCGCTTTTTTGATCACATTTGGAGGCGTTATTTTTCTCGTATTTGCATTTGCCAAACTAGTCGAAAAAGCAGTTACTTTTGTCGTGCCCGAGTTTCTCAACAATATTGGTGGAATGGTGATGGGTGCTTTAAAAGTGGCGTTAATTATGAGTGTATTGCTCTATTTTGTGACATCCATGGATAAGTTTGAACTGTTTTTGAAGAAAGATGTTAAGGAGGGTTCATTGCTTTATGCACCTGTTTCGTCGGTCGCTCCTGTGATTTTTCCTGAATTTAGAAAGACACAAGTTGTAGAGCCAAAACCCGTAACTCCGAAACCAACTGTGGTAAAACCTGTAGCTCCGAAATCGGTAAAACCAAAACCTGCTAAGTCAAAACCGGCTAAACCAAAACCTAAACCAGTAAAATAGATCTAATCTTCGTTCTCTTCATCGTCTTCATCGTCGTTGAAGTATAATTTTACTTGTTCGATGTCTCTATAATCTTTTTTGGTGGGTCGCCCGGTTCCAGCATCGCGAAACTCAAACTTGGTATTCATCATTTTTTGCTTGTCAAACTCTGTTTGAGGTGTTAGTTCTGTGCAAAAATCTTCTACCAATGGAGCAGCAACTCGCTTATCGAGCAAAGCTTTTACTTTAAAAGTGCGTTCAATTCCATTCATTTTAATAGAAATTGTCTCCCCCACTTTGGTATCACGCGAGGGTTTGCACGAAACTCCACTAATTTTTACTTTTCCGCCATTGCAAGCATCCGAAGCCATCGATCTCGATTTGTATACCCGGATAGACCACAGGTATTTATCGATCCTAACGGACGTTGCAGGCTTAGGTATAAAGGCCATTATCTATTTTTTTCTAAAATAAATCTTTATTGGAACGCCTGAAAAATCATACGTATTCCGAATTTTATTCTCAACAAAACGATAATACGGATCTTTTACGTATTGAGGAAGGTTGCAGAACAATACAAATGCTGGATAAGCAATTGGAAGTTGAGTAATGTATTTGATTTTGATAGATTTCCCTTTAGACATTGGTGGAGGGGTGTCTTTGATTATGGGTAAAAAGATCTCATTCAGTTGTGAGGTGGTAATTCTTTTTGAACGATTTTGATATACTTGAATGGCCGTTTCAATTACTTTATATACACGTTGCTTGTTGGTGACAGAGGTAAAAATAATGGGAACATCCGAAAATGGAGCAATTTTAGTGCGGATTAGCTGTTCGTATTCCAAGTAAGTTTTGTTCTCTTTATCGATCAAATCCCATTTGTTTACTACAATCACCACCCCTTTATTATTGCGTTGAATTAGACTAAAAATATTAAGATCCTGTCCTTCAAATCCAACCGATGCATCAATCATCAAGATACAAATGTCTGCATCTTCAATGGTTCTTACCGAACGAAGTACGGAGTAGAATTCAATATTTTCGTCTACATTCTTTTTCTTTCTCAATCCGGCTGTATCCACCAAAAAGAAATCGAAACCAAAGTTGTTGTAACGAGTATAGATCGAATCGCGGGTGGTTCCAGCTACATCTGTTACAATGTTGCGTTCTTCTCCCAAAAGTACGTTTACAATGGATGATTTTCCTACATTTGGGCGACCTACAATCGCAATTTTTGGAAGTTCAATCTCTACAGGAAGTGTTTTTGATGTAAAGTGTTTGATGGCTTCGTCTAAAAGTTCGCCCGTTCCACTGCCACTGTTTGAAGAGATTGGAATAGGTTCGCCAAGTCCAAGTTGGTAAAACTCACCATAATCAAAATAGTTGCTGGGACTGTCAATTTTGTTTACAGCCAATATTACAGGTTTTCCTGCTCTACGAAGCAACATTGCCACATCTTTATCCATGTGAGTGATGCCTTCGCGACCATCACATAAGAATACAATTACGTCAGATTCTTCGATGGCTAAGGTTACTTGCTTGCCAATTTCTTCTTCAAATACGTCGTCTGAGTTGAGCACGTAGCCGCCAGTGTCAATTACTGAAAATTCGGTTCCACACCATTCGCTTTTCCCGTAATTACGGTCGCGAGTAACTCCTGCGGTTGGATCAACAATAGCTTCTCTACTTTGTGTTAATCGATTAAATAATGTTGATTTTCCTGTGTTTGGTCGTCCAACCAGCGATAAAATATTTCCCATATCGAATTTTGATTCAAGTTGCTCAATGTCAAAATCGAGCCTTGTTATGTTTTAAAAGTGTGCAAAGATACAAAAAAAAATCAATATTAAGCACCTATAATGTTTATTAATCAGGAGTTTCCAATAATTGACGAAGCAATTAATTGAAAATCTACCCAAAAGAAGTTTCGTTAGCCAATATATCCAAATCGAGAAAGGGTAAGATCGTTGTTTCTCCAATCCTTTACCACTTTGATGCGCATTTCGAGGAAAACTTTTTTCCCAATAAATGCTTCGATGTCTTCTCTGGCTTGCATTCCTACTTTTTTAATTGCACCCCCTTTGTGACCAATTAGAATTGCTTTTTGCGACTCTCTTTCGGTGAAAATCAATGCCGTGATTCTTACAATCTTCTCCTCTTCGTGGTACGACTCGATGGCAACTTCTACGGAGTATGGAATCTCTTTTTTGTAGTTTAAAAGAATTTTTTCACGGACTATCTCAGAGATAAAAAATCTCATCGGTCTGTCGGTTAGTTCATCTTTTGGAAAATATGGGGGAGAAGTTGGAAGTAATTCTATAATCTTTTCACGGACTTCTTCCACATTTGTGCCATTCAAAGCTGAGGTAGCAAAGAATGCAGCATCTGGCATTAAGGCAGTCCAGTAGTTTTTGGTCTCTGCAATTATTTCATCCGTTCGGTCATCAATTTTGTTTACAATTAAAATAATGGGAATTTGTGATCCCACAATTTTATCGATGATCTCTTGACTGTGGTTTTTTTCACCCACTTCTACCACGTATACAAATATGTCAGCATCTTTAATGGCGCTGTTTACAAAATTCATAAGTACTTCTTGCATTTTGTATGCAGGTTGAAGAATCCCTGGAGTGTCTGAATAGACAATCTGAAAATCCTCTCCATTCACAATTCCCATGATCCGATGACGGGTGGTTTGTGCTTTTGAAGTGATGATAGACATTTTTTCACCCACTAAATAATTCATAAGTGTTGATTTACCAACGTTTGGGTTTCCGATGATATTCACAAATCCGGCTTTATGTATTGCCTCCATAATAAAAGTTATTGATTTAATTCTTGTGCAAAATTATCCATAATTATCGAGATAGCAATATTATTTCAATAAAATCAAAAATAAATTAGGAAGTAAAGATTATTTTTTGTACTTTTGCAGTCCAATTGAGATTATAACTATTATAACGATATATTGCGGGGTGGAGCAGAGGTAGCTCGTCGGGCTCATAACCCGAAGGTCATAGGTTCGAATCCTGTCCCCGCTACAAAGAAAAGCGACTTGAAAAAGTCGCTTTTTCTGTTTTTTAGTTAATTTAAAGTTTGTGCACTTTTGGTTCATTGTTTTAATTTAAAGTGAAATTCGTAAGGTCATAGGTTCTCCGCCGCGGCGGACTGTCCCCGCTACTACGAAAAGCGACTTTTTAGGTCGCTTTTTCTGTGCTTTTTTTAACCGCAGAGCGCGCGGAGGTAAATGCAAAGAGTGAGAACGCAGAGCCGCGATGCGACGATGCGCAAGCGAGTCTATTTGCTAGCAATATTTTGCATTTTCTGTAAGTTGTTCTTTTCTCAAAAGTAAATCTTTGTACTTCGCGATCTACTGAACCTTGTTCTTCAAAGTGATTGAAGTGCCGCTATGCGTAGCCAGCTTCGCACGAAAAAAAAACTGCGAAGCTATCATCGCTTTGTGGTCACTCCGTCACCCCGTCACTTCTCAAGTCATTTTAGAAATAAATACTGATCTCTTTTTTTAATACTTCGAGGGCGTAAGCTGTGGGAGTTTGTTGTCCAGCGACCAAATGTTCGAAGATTTTAGAGGCAAGTTCGCCCGAAGGTGCGTCTGGTTCTACTTTGGCTGCGGCTAAGTTTATTAATTTTACTACTTCTTCTTTGGCGTTTTTCACAGCCGACCATCCAAAGGAGGAGATGTAGAGTTGTTGCGATAAATTGTGGTCAAATTCGTTACGCACGGCCGATAATAGCATCAATTGAAATTGTGAGGCGGTGATTGAAGAATTGTTTAATCGTACGACCAAATTCCCGGGTGTTATTCGTTCCATATAAAGGATTACACGTTCGTAGGCTTGCAAACGAAGGGGGAGGATGATGTTTTTAGATTCTTGTTTTAGTTCCAATAGTTTCTGTCTTTCTACATTTTGGATATGCATTTTAAACAGAAAAAAAACAGTGATAAAAACCACTAACGAGGGGAGAATGTACTTTAGTATTTCTAAAATTTGTTCCATAGTATTTTTTTACAAAGATAAAAATATTATTCAATCAAATCAGGATTAATCTTCTAAATTATACTTAGAGTTGATAAAGTTTATATCACAGACCAACATGGCTTTTACTGCAAGCTCTGCAGCAATATCATATTTTGCAAAAAATGTGTCTTCGTCTAATTCGTCAAACAGGGTTGACTCTATGCCTTTTTGCATCTTTTGGTAAAATTCCATAAATGCAGAAATTTTATCTAATTGTATAAAAATGCCAAGATTAATTCCCTCTTCAGCGACTCTAATGTATTGCATAAGGCACTTTCTGTCAAAATCATCTCTAATTGCTCTCAAATCAGGAATGGTTTTAAATAGATTATTGGTTAGTGCAATTTTGAAAAAAGAGGATTTGTAAAGCAACCTCATTTTAGTTGTTAATAGATGCTTTAATTGTTTATCAGGTCGCCCCAAAAACTGGTCATCTATCTCTCCTAAAATGTTCAAATAACTGTCTTTTTCAGTTTGTGAAAGATATAAAAATAAATCTTCTTTAGATTTGAAATAGTGATAAAAATTAGTTCTGTTTTTATTGCAGTGATTAGAAATATCATCAATGGTAACAGGATCGTATCCCCTCTCTTCAAAAAGTGAGATTGCCGACTCTACTAAAATCTGTTGAACCAATCGTTTATTCATAATCTGTTGCTTTTTTACAAAATTAAATATTCTTACATTATAGTCCTAATATTTTGTGATATTTTAAAATATAGTCTAAATTTGCATATAAAAATACAATAATGAGCTCTTTAAATAAATGGACTTCACTTGTCAAACTAAGTCACACACTGTTTTCTCTTCCCTTTGCGCTCATTGGTTTAGGATATGCTTATCTTCAGCAACCAAATGTCTCCATTGGGATTAATTTGTTGTGGATGCTATTGGCTGTTTTATTTGCTCGAAACGCCGCCATGGCCTTTAATAGATATGTTGATAGAGATATAGATGCCAAAAATAGTCGAACTCAAAATAGGGAAATTCCGTCAAATAAAATTTCTCCAGAAAGAGTATTGGTCTTTGTAATTGTCAATATTTTTCTCTTTTTAATCATTGCATATATTATCAATCCGCTTGCTTTTTATCTCTCTCCCATAGCCATTACTGTTATTATTGGATATAGTTATTCCAAAAGATTTACGTGGTTATGTCATTATATTTTGGGTTTGGGACTCGCCATTGCACCCGTAGGAGCTTACATTGTGATTGTTGAGCGGATAGACTTTCTGCCGTTGTTGCTGTCAATTGCTGTGTTCTTTTGGGTAGGAGGGTTTGACATTCTTTATTCGCTTCAAGATGAAGAGTTTGATATTGACGAAAAACTTCACTCTATTCCACAGAGATTTGGGCGAAAAAATGCACTTATTATTTCTGCCATTAGTCACTTGTTTACTATTTTAACCTTGTTGCTTTTTGGTTATTTCGCTGAGGTAACATGGGTTTACTGGATTGGGTTTGCTCTGTTTTCTGGAATCCTAATTTGGGAACATGTAATTGTAAAGCCCAACGATATTAGAAAAATAAACTTGGCTTTTGCTACGTTAAACGCATCGGGTAGTGTAATATTTGCTATCTTTACCCTGATAGATGCTTTTCGATACTATTATTTATAGTTTCTGAAATAGCGCTGAGTTTTTCACAACAAACAAACAATTCGTATGAAAAATATTTTTAGTCCTCTTTACATCGTTTTTATCATCCTTGGTTTGGGTGGTGGTTATGCATATTACTATTTTGTGGGATGCTCCACTGGAAGTTGTCCTATGAAGTCTAATCCATGGATTATGGCTGGATATGGTGCTTTAATTGGTTATTTAGCAGCAGATATATTTAGCTGGATTCTGAAAAAAATTAAAAGCAATAAAGAGCAATAAAAAAATGAGCACTAATTTTGAAATTAGTGCTCATTTTTTAGATTATTATCCTATAAAAGATCTCTTATTTCTTAAGTATTCGAATAACTTTTGAGTAATAATCATTCTTTAATTGAATGAAATATACACCTGCTGGTTTGTCCGAAATATTCACTGCGATGTTTCCTTCTTCTATTTGTTCCGATAGGATGATTTTTCCAGTGATATCACATACATTCATTGTAAATGATTGATCGGTAACTAAAGAATAGATTCCATCGTTAGAAGGATTTGGATAGACAGAAACATTGTTGTCGATATAAGCTGCACCCACTGTTTGTGGTATTTTAACCAATAGCGCTAATTTTCCACCCTCTTGATTGCTCACAGGAAAATTAGTTGCAAACACAACTATTTCAGCATCTACCATTACACTGATGGAGTCTAATCCGGAGTGAGTTGGAGTGCCCATAAGGGTCACACATTGCCAAGTTGCTTTATCCCATTGAGGAAAAATTGTATCACCAGTATTGTTAACTACATTCCATGTATTTCCTAAACTGCTTGTAGCACTAATGAATTTGATCCAATTTAAAGGAGCCTCTAAGCCGGAATACATTACTTTTATAGGAACACCAATGGTTACAGCTTGTTGGTAAGCCACATCTATCATTGCATCAGGAAGTGGACGTGGTAACATAATTCCAGTATCTGGAACAGCGGTGTAGCCGGTATGATCTGGAGTGCAATTTTGTGCATTTGATAATAGGCTTATTCCTATTAACATTACGGAAAGTAAAAAGGTAATTTTCTTCATAAATATTTGTTTTTGGATTTGTTATTTTGTTTCCGAATGCAAATATCGATTAAAAAAGTTTATAAATCAAAAATTAATTTACAATAATTTCTAAAATGGGTTTAATTGTTTAGAATTTTAGCAAATCTATCGCTGCGTGAGGGTTTTCAGATTTAAAAACAAAGTTTCCTGCTACTAATACATCTGCGCCAGCGGCAACTAATTTTTTTATATTTCCGTCCGAAACTCCACCGTCTACCTCGATGAGCGTATTTGCCTTTTTCTGAAGGATTAATTTTTTCAGTTGTTCGATTTTGTGATAAGTGTTTTCGATAAATTTCTGTCCCCCAAATCCTGGGTTTACCGACATCAGTAATACCACATCACAATCGGTGATAATATCCTCCAATACAGAGACTGGAGTGTGTGGATTTAATACAACACCCGCTTTCACTCCCTGATTTTTAATATTCTGAATTGACCGATGTAGGTGTGGACAAGCTTCGTAGTGAACGGTAATAATATCGGCGCCTGCTTCTGCAAAACGAGCAATGTATTTGTCTGGTTCAACAATCATAAGGTGCACGTCAATCGGTTTTTTAGAATATCGTTTAACCGCTTCGAGTACAGGAAACCCAATGGATATGTTTGGAACAAATACTCCATCCATCACGTCTACGTGAAACCAATCGGCATTGCTTTGGTTTATCATCTCAATGTCTTTGGCTAGATTCGCAAAATCTGCGGATAATAATGAAGGTGCAATTAAGTGACTCATGTTTTTTTCTTTTTTTGTTGTAAAGGTACCGCAAATCCTCAAATAAAATAATATTATAATGTGAATTTGATCAAAAAATTAAAACAATTTTTCAAGACGTTCATACTTACAGTGCTTCTGCAAAAAATAATGGTATAAAAAAAGCGAACTCGAAAGTCCGCTTTTTTTTAGGATTATCCTAAATATGTTTTCAGTATTTTGCTTTTAGAAGCGTGTTTCAATCGTCGGATTGCTTTCTCTTTAATTTGTCGAACTCGTTCGCGAGTAAGGTCAAATTTTTCACCAATCTCTTCGAGTGTCATTGGGTGTTTTCCTTCCAAACCGAAGTAAAGACGAATAACATCAGACTCACGTTGTGGCAATGTAGAAATAGCTCTGTCGATTTCTCTTCTCAACGATTCGTAGTTCAATCCTTGATCAGGAGTGGTGCCTTCTTCGTTGCGAAGCACATCATACATGTTGTTCTCTTCGTCTTGAATTAAAGGAGCATCCATGGATACGTGGCGACCTGAATTACGCATTGATTCTTTTACTTCAATCTCTGTAATGTCAAGTAGTTCAGCTATTTCAGAAGCTTTAGGTTCGCGTTCATACTCTTGTTCTAACTGAGCATACGCTTTTGTGATTTTATTGATTGAGCCAATTTTGTTCAATGGTAAACGAACAATACGAGATTGCTCTGCCAATGCTTGAAGGATGGATTGACGAATCCACCACACAGCATACGAGATAAATTTAAATCCTCTTGTTTCGTCAAAACGTTGTGCCGCTTTAATCAATCCTAAGTTTCCCTCGTTGATTAAATCCGGAAGGCTAAGTCCTTGATTTTGATATTGTTTCGACACAGAAACTACAAATCGTAAATTTGCTTTGGTTAGCTTCTCTAAAGCAACTTGATCCCCAGCTTTAATTCGTCGAGCTAATTCTACCTCTTCGTCAGCCGTAATCAGTTCTACTTTACCAATCTCCTGCAAATATTTGTCTAACGACGCCGTCTCTCTGTTGGTAACTTGTTTAGAAATTTTGAGTTGCCTCATCCTTTTTGTCTTTTTTTAATAGTTATTGAATGCAAGTTAATACGAATAAAAACTCGTAAAGTTACAATAAGTAGGTCGATTTTGCTAGTTTAGAAAAATCGACCTACATATTATGTGACTATTGTTAGTCTTTTTTCTCAGGGCGTGGAATTAATACTTTATGAGATAATTTGTATTTACCTGTTTTTTTATCAATTTCTAAAAGTTTCACTTGGATGATATCTCCAACATTAAGCACGTCTTCGACTCTTTCGATACGTTCCCATGCAAGTTCAGAAACATGAAGTAAGCCTTCTTTTCCTGGAAGTAATTCAACAAATGCACCGTAAGGCATGATTGATTTTACTTTTCCGTCAAATACTTCACCTTCTTCAATGGTTGCACTGATTGCTTTGATACGTCTCATTACAATGTCAACGGCTTCTTTGTTGTTTGCAACGATGTCGATCACGCCATATTCGCCAACTTCTTCGATGACGATGGTTGTGCCTGTTTCGCGTTGCAATTCTTGGATATGTTTTCCACCAGGTCCGATCATCGCACCAATAAATTCACGAGGAATTTTTGTTTTGATAATACGAGGAACAAATGGTTTGTAATCTTCGCGAGGTTCGGTGATTACTTTTGCAATTTCGCCTAAGATATGAAGTCTGCCTTCACGAGCTTGAGCCAATGCATCGGTAAGAATTTCGTATGATAAACCATCAACTTTGATGTCCATTTGACAAGCAGTAATTCCGTCTTTTGTGCCGGTTACTTTAAAGTCCATGTCGCCTAAGTGATCTTCATCTCCCAAAATATCGGAAAGAACTGCAAAGTTACCTGTTTTGCTATCGGTAATTAATCCCATAGCAATTCCGCTCACTGGTTTTGTAATTTTCACCCCAGCATCCATCAACGCCATCGTGCTAGCACATACGGTAGCCATCGACGATGATCCGTTTGACTCCAAAATGTCAGATACTAAACGAATGGTGTAAGGATTTAAATCTGGTCCAGGAAGTACTGGTTTTAAAGCTCTTAAAGCTAAGTTTCCGTGTCCAACTTCACGACGACCAGTTCCACGCATTGGTTTCACTTCGCCAGTAGAGTATGGAGGGAAATTATAATGTAAAATAAAATTGTTTGAACCTTCAATTACTACACCGTCAATGGCTTGTTGGTTTAGTTTTGATCCTAATGTACAAGTAGTTAACGATTGAGTTTCGCCACGTGTAAATACAGCGGAGCCGTGAGCAGCAGGAAGGTAATTAGTTTCTCCCCAAATTGGACGAATCTGATTGGTTTTTCTTCCATCAAGACGTACTTTATCGTTAAGAATCATGTGACGAACCACGTCGTACATCAACTCATCAAAGTAACGTTTCATGATTGGTTTTTTTGCTGCACGATCTTCTTCTGCGATGGTTTCCATAAAATCGGTGAAGATTTTTCCCCATGCACTTGATCTGTCATGTTTTGGAAGACAAGCTTTGCTCACTTCGTAAACAGGAGTATATAGTTCTTTAAAAAGTCTCTCTTTTAACTCTTTGTCATCTTTTTCGTGACAGAATTCTCTTTTTGGAGAAGATGCAGAAACTAAAGCAGCTAAATCAATTTGAGCTTGGCACTGAACCTTTATGGCTTCGTGTGCTACTCTGATTGCTTCTAACATGTCAGCTTCTTGAACCTCTTTCATCTCACCTTCCACCATCATGATGTTTTCCATGGAAGCAGCAACGATTAGTTCAATATCTGCTTCACCAACAGTGTCGTATGAAGGGTTTACAACAAATTTGCCATTGATACGAGCCACTCTAACTTCGGAAACAGGTCCGTTGAAAGGGATGTTCGACACCATGATTGCAGCCGAAGCAGCTAAACAAGCAAATGCATCAGGTAATGTGTTTTTGTCGCCCGAGATAAGATAAATAAGTACTTGAGTGTCTGCATGATAAGTGCTTGGAAAAAGTGGACGTAAAGCGCGGTCTACTAATCGTGATATCAAAATTTCATACTCCGAAAGGCGAGCTTCTCTTTTGAAAAATCCACCAGGGAAACGACCTAACGCTGCATATTTCTCTTGATAATCAACGGATAATGGTAAAAAATCTACATTTTCACCCGCTTCACTTTTGGAACAAACTGTTGCCAAAAGCATTGTGTCCCCAATTTTTACTACTACAGATCCATCGGCTTGTTTTGCAAGTTTGCCGGTTTCAATAATTACTTCCCTGCCATCAGGTAAGTGGAATGATTTTGTAATTCCTATCATACTTTTTTCTTTGTTTATTGCGTCTTTGCGGATTACATTTCCGCGTTAAAATAAATGCAAAAAGGCAATCCGAAAATTGCCCTTGCGTATCTCTTTTTTGTAAACTTATTTTCTTAAGTTTAGTACTTTGATAAGATCTCTGTATCTTTGTACGTCTTCTTTCTTTAAATAATCAAGAAGTCTTCTGCGTCTACCAACTAACGAAACTAAAGAACGTTCTGTGAATTTGTCTTGTCTGTTCTTTTTTAAATGTTCAGTTAAATGTAAAATTCTGAATGAAAACAATGCAACTTGGCTCTCTACAGAACCTGTATCGGTTGCTGATTTTCCGTGTTTGCTGAAAATTTCTTTTTTTACTTCTGTAGTTAAATACATATTAAACTTCTTTATTCGGTTATCTTTATTATTATTTCTTGAATTTCAGACTGCAAAGGTAATATTATTAATTGATTTTCGCAACATTTTTTGAGAAAATATTTTTTTTCATAAGTTTTCAACGATGGGATGTTAGTTTTGACATATTTCAACCCGCTGATTATCATTTTTTTTCATCGTCATCCTGAGCCTTCATCAAAAACAAAATTTGAAATATTACCGTATGCTAATATGCTTTAGTCCAATGAGAAAAATTAAATTCTCTCATTGGTAGACTTTATCCAATAGAAATTGAAAATATAAGATTGATGACAGTGAGCAGATTTATCGATATTTGCAACTTAGAATACACAGTGTTGCTTTTTTTCTGGGTGTCATGCTGAGCCTGTCGAAGTCTTAAAGAAAGAACTTTTTGGAAAGCACTTTTTGACGCCCTTCGACAATCACGATAGCTATCGTGACAGCAAGATAAGTGTGAAATAGAATAATATAATGCCCTATTTTTATTCTTACCTTGGTATTATATTGTATCTTTGCAGTAGAATTTGATAATAATATGGC
>JBBRGJ010000008.1:0-45287 GCA_038240835.1 Bacteroidales bacterium
CTCTTCCATGAATTAGCAAACTGCTCTTTTGTAGAGAAAAAAGGCTTTTTATTCTCCACATCGTAATCACAAAAAAGGACGAAAGAGAATGAAGGATTTGGCGTTTCAAATTCGTTCGAAAATTGATGAGCAAAATCATTAGGAGACACAAACGGCAATCCCATTACTTCACTAAAAAGAAATGTAAGTCCCTCTTTGTCAGAGCGAGGGCGAAAAGCACTATAAATCAACTCACTACAAACAACCTCATCGTCTGATCTGAAATCAAATAAGAAATCGTAAGGAACTCCTAAATATTCAAAAGCAATCAGCAACGACTTGAATATGTCTGCTGGAGGAATGTTTGGACGAATCGCCGAAACATAATCTACAAATACAATACTTTCGATTGGGTTTATGGACACTCCCTTCCCAATAGCTTCTAAAATCAAATTGGTTTTCCCTTCCATCTGCTGATAAATTAATGGGAAGTTGTGTTTGATAAGTTCCGAAGGTTTATATCTCTGTAATGGAAAGTGATTTGCAAACACAATATCTAATAAATCCAAACTCCCAAGAAAGATGGCAGAATGAGTCCAGAAACCTTCGATGCCAACATTTGATAAATAATAATCATCTCGTTTTAGAAAAATATCACCCGGGCTCACTAACTTCAACACAGAATCAAGTTCGGTTTGACCCACATATTTCTTTTTTCTTCCACTCATGTCAAATTCAGAAGCCACGCTACTAATCCCTTTTTGGATGGGTTTTCTAATCTTCTGTCTTACTTTGTTTGTAAATGAAACCAAAACATCATCGTCTTCATTTTCGGGAATAAATCTTATTCTACGTGCACTCTTTGCATTGTCTATCTCGTAAATGCACGAAGGCGTAGTTAGTTCCAACCTGTCAGCTTGTTTATTGATAAATATTTTCAACACGGTACTATCCATCAATCCATTATGATGATCTATTTGAACAGAAGATTTGCCCTTAATATAAAAAAGGTAATGAGTCTTTGTTCCAGCCAAAACGGCCCCATTTGGTAAAGGAAAAAGAGTGGTTATGTAAATATCTTTGTACTCTTTTCCAAAAAGATATTCGCGAACGGTGTTGTTTTTTTTGATGCGTGCTATCTTTTGTCGATCGACTCCAATTATTGCCCAAATATCCCCATTTATAGATACAATCACATCAGAAACAGAGTCGTTCAGTAACAATTTTAACTCTTTAACATCCACAGGAGTCTGAGCCAAAGCAATAAAACCAAACATATTCAATAGAATTGTTATCACAATAAGAAATGATCTTTTATGAAAAGTTATTTTACTCTTTAGCTGCATTATATTTGTATTTATAAGTTCCTTAGCACAAAAATACGAAAAATCAAGATAATTATTGTGAATAACCTTTTTCTAAGGTGTAAAAAAAAGAAGGTGACGGAGGAAAGAGGTGACGGAGTAACTGGGTGACGGAGCAAAGCTCGTCTTGCTTCGCCTATCATCGCTTCGCTGTCACCCTTATACCATTTTTTCTCATCTGCTCACTGTGTTCCGGCCGCGCTTTCCCGAAAAACCTAAAATCTTTGATTTTGTAGTTTTTCGAAGATCTTTTAATACTCGTTTGCGGGACTCTAATTTTGAAAAAATTCGGGACGCGCCAGTCAATATATGGCTGTAAACTATTTAGCCACGCTTGCGCCTGATCACTGTTAACTGATCACTGTTGACTGTTAACTGTTGACTGATCACTGTTCACTATCTAATCCATATTTTTAATCAGCAATTTAGGTTCGGACATATCGGCAATGGTGTATTTAACGCCTTCTCTTCCCAATCCAGAGTCTTTAATTCCACCGTAGGGCATGTGATCAACTCTGAAAATTGAGGAGTCGTTAATCATCACACCGCCGCATTCAATTTCGGAATAGGCATAATTCATCTCTTTTAATGAATTTGTAAAAACACCAGCTTGCAACCCAAAAATGCTATCATTCACAGAGTTTATGGCATCTTCAAATGTTTCGTATGATTCAATAACAACCACAGGGCCGAACACTTCCGACTTACAAACCTCCATTTCGGGTTTTGTATTTGTAAATACAGTTGGCTCCACAAAAGCACCTCGGCGCTGGCCTCCACACAACAAAGTTGCACCTTGCGAAACGGCTTCTTTGATTAAATTTTCGACCCGAATCGCATTTTCTTCGTCAATTAATCCGCTTACATCGGTGCTTATTTCGAGCGGAGATCCCTCTTTGAGCAATCGAGTTTCTGCCACAAATTGTTGGATAAATTGGGAATACAAATTCTTGTGGACAAAAATTCGTTGGGTGTGAATACAAACTTGTCCCGAATAAGCAAAAGCACCCAACAAACACTTTTTTACCGCCAAATCCAACGAGGCAGAATCAGTGACAATTACGGCTGAATTTCCACCTAATTCTAACACCACTTTTTTCTTACCCGCATTTGCTTTCATTTTCCATCCCACCGCAGGCGAACCTGTGAAAGTGAGTAGTTTAAACCGTTCGTCGATCACCAGTTGATTTCCAACTTCTCGACTCATTGGCATAATAGAAACCGCACCTTTTGGCAACTCTGTTTTGTCAATTAATTGGGCCAATAGCAGAGTTGTAAGCGGTGTTGCTGTAGCAGGTTTTAAAATAATTGGGCAACCTGCAGCAATGGCAGGCGCAATTTTGTGAACAGCCAAATTCAACGGAAAGTTAAAGGGAGAAATTCCAGCTACTAAACCCACAGGAAACATTTTCACAAATCCTTCCTTCTGACTCCCGGCAGGCGTTCTATCGATGGAAATATATTCCCCTTGAATCCTGCCAGCTTCTTCGGCGGCAACTCGAAACGTTTGAATCGATCGATCCACCTCAACCAAAGCCCATTTTAAGGGTTTGTTGGCCTCAGCAGCGAGAAGAAGAGCTGCTTCTTTTTTGGATTCTTGCAACAAAGTAGCAATTTCGTTCAAAATTCTTGTTTTTTGAAAACTGGGCATCTTCTTCATCGTGGAAGTCACACTGTTTGCAGCCGCTATTGCTTCTTCTAGGTGCTTTTGACTTGCCAAATAGGTAGTTGATACCACGCTGTGATCGTAAGAGCTATAAACAGTTACTTCGTGATCTGTCGTAACAAATCGTCCACCACAATATATTTTATAATTTGATTCCATCGTGTTTCTAAATTTTGTGGTAAAAATAGTGATTATATTGCAAGAAAGAATGAAATGGGTGAAAAAATGGAGAAGGTGACAGAGTAACGAGTGACCGCATCCCGAATTTTAATCCGCCGCGGCGGAGAGATTTTGTAAAAATTCGTGGATCCTCGAAAAAAAACGATCAGCCATTGGGCTGCTCTTTTTTTCGGGAAAGCGAGTCCGAAAAAGGTGACGGGGTGACGGGGTGACGGAGTGACCGCAAAGCGACGATGGAAGAGGGTGACGGGGTGACGGAGTAACGGAGTGACCGCAAAGCCACGATGCGAAAGCGAGTCCAAACGCAAAGCGAGTCCTATTAAAGGAATACCAGCGCGAAGCGAGACGAGCTTCGCTCCGTTACCCCGTCACCCCGTTACCCCGTTACTTTTAAAAAGAGCTTTGCTCCGTTACTCGTCACTCGTCACCTCTTCATACGAGCTTTCGCAGATCCACGAATTTTGAAAAAACCCAGGACACTCTGATAACTGTTAACTGATGACTGCTAACTGTTAACTGATCAGACGAGTTCGCTCACCTGCTATCTTTAAAATTTTGCGCAAAAAAAAGAGGTTGGAAATCCAACCTCTTTTTTTTTATTACTAAACAGTTTGTTAGTTAATCTTTTTGATTTTAACAACAAAAGATTCAATAGCATTGGTAAAACGAACAAAATAGATACCATTGTTAAACGATGATAAATTTAATGTAGTTTGACCATTTTGAATAGTTTGACTGTAAACAGTTTTTCCTAAAATGTCAATTACATCAACATTATAACTGTTGTCAGAAGTAACATTATACAATCCTGTAGATGGATTAGGATAAATATTTACAAGTACCTTTTTAGCATTATTTATTTCAGTTACATCTAATTTAAATTCTACATTTACGGTAGAAGCAGCAGAAATATTTGATAAAGTATAGCTGTTAGTAGTATTTCCTGTAACAACAGCTGAGTTCACTCTCCACTCTTTAACAATAAAGGTGGTGTTTGGAACAGCGGTGAAAACAACATTTTTACCTTCTTGAACCAAAGCTCCAGTGGTAATAGCGACTCCATCAACCATTGCAGTTAAGGTTCCGTTTGTACCCACCACACTAAAATCGACAGTATAAGTAGGCAAAGCTTCAAATTCAACGCTAACAGTTGCAGGGGCAACTAAATTGGTCAAAGTGTAAAGATTAGTAGTAACACCTGTCACAACAACTGTATTATTAATCCATTCTTTAACTTTAAAACCACTATTAGGAACAGCAGTGAAAACGACATCTTTCCCTTCTTGAACTAAAGCGCCAGAGGCAATTGGAGATCCGTCAACCGTTGCCGAAACAGTTCCATTTGTTCCCACTACGCTATAAATAACAGAGTTTAGAGTTGGTTCTTTTGTGATATAAACTTCATCAATAGAGATATTTCCGTTCGTTTTAGCAGTATAATTCCAACGTGCCCAACGAGAAGTTGATAATAGTTTAAAACGAGCAATAGAAGCAGTAGAAGAAACAACGTTCGTTGAACCATAAGAAGCAATAGATGTCCATGACACACCATCAATGGATTCTTGAACGTCAAATGTTCCTGCCCAAACACCTGAGGCATTTGCTTTAATAGTATAAATTACGGAGTCGGGTGATGAGTCGAAGTTAACAGTTAATACAGCACCTGTAGCATCAAATTTTGCAGCAGCATTTGTATAATCGGTTCCTAAACCTGTTTGAGACCAACCCGTAGGTAAGCTGTTTTGCCAAGGACCAGAATAATAAATTGGGAGTGTTGCTGGTGCTGGTAAATCAAGCAATACAACAGGAACAGTTGCATCTGCTGTTACACTAATATTTGTGCTGTTTAGTGCAAGATATCCTGGAGCAACAACGCTGTAAGCATAAGAACCAGCAGCTACATTTGTGAAAACATAATTGCCAGCTGCATTTGCAACGCCATTAAACGTAACTACAGCATCTGTAATATTTACTGCAGCAGAGTTTTTTACGGTAAATGTTACTGTATAAGTAGGAATTAATTCAAACTCAACAGAAACAGTAGATATTTCGGACAAACTAGCAATTGTATATGCATTTGTGGTGTTTCCAGTAACAACAACTGTATTTAACTTCCACTCTTTAACTTGGTAACCAGTAGCAGGGGTAGCGGCAAAAACAATGTCTTTTCCACCTAAAATTGAAGCACCACTAGTAATAGCAGATGCATCAACCGTTGCAGCCAATGTGCCGTTTGCTCCAACAACACTAAATGTAACAGCATAAGTAGGAATCATTTCAAACTCAACCGTTACGGTAGAAATAGCTTGAATATTTAATAAAGTATCAGTATTGCTAGTATTACCAGCAACAACAACTGTATTTAACTTCCACTCTTTTACTCTGTAATTAGTAGCAGGAACTGCGGTGAAAATTACATTTTTTCCAGCAGCCACTATATCACCAGTCGCAATTGCAACTCCATCTACCATAGCTGAAATAGTTCCATTTGCGCCAACAACACTAAAGTTTACAGTATAAGTAGGAATAGCTTCAAATTCAACCGTAACAACAGATGCTGCAGTTATATTTGTAATGGTAAATGTATTTGTAGTATTTCCAACAACAGCAACCGTGTTTAATTTCCACTCTTTTACGCGGTATCCAGCGGTAGGAGCAGCAGTAAATACAATATTTCTTCCTTCCACAACATTATCTCCAGAAGTAATAGAAACAGAATTAACGCTTGCTGAGATTGTACCATTTGATCCAGCTACACTAAAACTAACTGCATGATAAACAGGAATAGCTGGTGCTAATCCAAAACCAGTTAGAGAATTATTTGTTGATACGCTATCAAAACGGATACTTGGATCACTCCAACCCATTAAACTAGGTGTTGTAATCCCTGGTTTTAAAGAGATGTTTTGATTGGCAGTAGAAACGCCATTTCCAGTCCATGCTAAACCTGGATCAGTCCCTGGAGTTCCAAATACATCTTGTTTTACGGTACCTAACCATATTTCGAGTGCATCATCACCATTAAAAACAAATGTAAACAAACTAAATGTCGCACCATTTGCTTCTGTAGTGGCTTGCACATCAGCAGTTCCAACTACTAAAATTGCATTATCTGCAAGGGTTCCGGTATTGATGGTAGTTGCTACTGCTGGTACTCCACCATTTGACCCTTGTTTTATAATTAGGTTTGTGGTTGAGAAATCAATGGCAGCACCCGTTTTATTCCACAATTCAATTGCTTTAGGTGTAGATCCAACACTAGTTTCAATGTACTGACTAATAATTAAAGAACCAGTTGCAGCAGGAATTAATTCAAACTCCACAGAAACAGTAGATATTTCGGATAAGCCAGAAATTGTGTATGTATTAGTAGTGTTACCTGCAACAACCGCGGTGTTCAATTTCCACTCTTTTACTTGATATAAAGCATCGGGAGTAGCCGTAAAAACGATATCTTTTCCGCCCAAAACCGAAACACCAGTAGTAATTGCAACAGCATCAACCGTTGCGGCCAATGTTCCATTTGTTCCTACAACACCAAAAGTAACAAGATATGAAGGAGCAAGTTCAAACTCAACGCTTACGGTTGATATTTCTTGTAAATTTGTGATTGTAAGAGAGTTCGTTGTGTTTCCAGCAACAGCAACTGTATTTAACTTCCACTCTTTAACTCGGTATCCAATAGCGGGAACAGCCGTAAATACGACATTTTTTCCAGATTGAACCAAATCACCCGTGGCGATGTCCACACCATCTACTTGTGCACCAAGAGTTCCGTTAGAACCAGTTACACCAAAATTTACAGCATAAGGCGTGGAAGGAGCAGATCCCAATACTTTAATGTTTTCAATTCTATTATTACCTGCTTCAGTAGTTGCACCATTAAATGTTACGCGAACTGCAAAATTAGCATTGTTATTAACCGCAGGAATAGAAGTAAAATCGATGGTTACAACTTGTGTTAGCACCCAATTATTGGTGTATGTAGAAATATCTTTCGTTTCTTTGACCACCCAATCAGTTCCATTGGTGGTATATTCCACAACCTGACTAGTAAATCCTGAGCTTGTTCGACGAGAAGCGTAACTAACCGAAATGTCATTATACCCTGTCGTTGGAATATTTAATTGTATATAGGTTCCATTATTAATGTTTGCAGTTCCTCCAGTAGGACAAAAACTTCCTCCATTAACCTCACCCGTTACGCCATTATAAGCAGATCCACCAAAACTTACCGCATTTGCCATGGTGTAAGTTAAAGTAGCACTGTGAATGGTGTCCAAAATTGGAGCTGTCCAATTAACACCCGTTGCAGGAACACTCTGATTAAAGTTCCAATAGTACATTAATGTCTGGCTATTTGCACTTGTAGCCATGATTAACATTAGTACAAAAAACTGAACAAATCTATTCAATTTTTTAAAGAGATTTTTGTTTTTCATGTTTTTATTTTTATTTGTAATTTGTTTCTAACTACAAAAATACTAATTATTTAGAAACAAACGAACAATTAATTAGCTAAAAACAAACGCAATAGATAACACACTGACAACAAGTCAGATGTGTAACCATCAGATTTAAACTAGAACAAAGAAATTCGGGTATCAGTTTTTAATGGTAAAATTTAATCTTACTGGCGGCAAAAAACCACATTTTAAGAAGCAGAAATCCATGTTTAAAGCGAGATATATTCGTATCACCATAAGTTCTTTCTTTGTAACGAATGGGCAAATCGATAATTTTTAGATTTAGTTTATATGCTCCAAAGATTAAATCAAAATCGCCAAATGGGTCAAAGTCGCCAAAGAAGGCTCTGTTTTTGGTCAACCGGATGTAGTCGTCTTTAAACATCACTTTTGTCCCGCAAAGTGTATCTTTAATTGGCTGTTCGAGCATCCAGCTAAAACCGATACCAAACATTTTATTTCCGATCATATTGAGCAAACGCATCGCATTTTTCTCCATCGGATAGATTAAGCGAGTTCCATTGATGAAATCTCCTTTTCCGGAAGCAAGCGCGTTGTAGAAAAGTGGTAATGTGTCAGGCGGAACCGTTAAATCAGCATCCAAAATCATCAAAATTTCGCCTTCGGCCATCGCGTATCCTTTTCTTACGGCATCTCCTTTCCCTTTTCCTTCTTGACGTGCAATTTTGATGTCGTGAGAATGGGCATATTTCTGTTGAATCTCTTGAATTTTATCCCACGTATCATCGGTAGAGTTTCCCTCTATAAAAATAATTTCCAAATGTTTGCTGAATGAAGGCATTTGCAAAATTGCGTTTTCAATATTTCCACTCTCATTTCGAGCAGGAATCACCACTGTAACCGAATGTTTTTCAGAAACATCTTCGTGGGTAGGCATTGGCCGTGCAAACACATACCTATTTAATCCAAACATGTTAAAAAACGGAAGATTTGCAATCACTCGGTTGAAAAACCATGATATTATTGGAATATTGTAAGGGATAATCATCTTTTTGGCATGCCTAAAGGTTTCGAAACCCGATAGATAAAGAAGGTTTTGAATGTCTTTTCCTGACAACCAGTTCAATTTTGGCGAACGTTTTTTAATATGAATCAATTCCGCAAAATTAATCAGCGGTTCCCAAAATAGATTATAGTAAGAGATCATAATCTTAGACCGATCGTGAGTTACTTTTGGAAGCTGATCAAAAACAGCTTGAACATCGTGCAGATAACCAATTAGACTAGACAGAATAACCACATCAAATTTTTCATTTAGGGTAATGTTTTCAGCCTCCATCACTCTAAAATCATCCAAAGGAAATTGTTTCCGAGCCTCTTCTATCATCGCTTCAGAAAAATCGATGCCTACTTTTTTGCTTCCACTAATTTGATGAATCAATTCGCCAGTACCACAACCTATTTCAAGCACGGAAGACTCTTGGTGACAAAAATAATTAAAATACTTTGTGATTGAATTCCAGTAATACGATTTTGATTTTCGATATTTTACCCGAGTAGGAGCAAAATTATCGAAATAGGCAATGTTGTTTAAATTTTCAGTGTTCATTAATTGCAATTTAGTAGTTAAGTTTAATAAGCGTAGCAGGTTCGGTATCCCCAATTTTGTGGATATCTTGAGCAATATTTGGATATTTTAATTGAATAAAATAAAGATACCTATGAATGGTCGAAATTATCTCACCGGTATTATACTGAGGTATTTTGCGCAAACTGGCAAGAATGGCATACCGCACTTTATTCTTTTTCAACACGTTCAACATCGCTTCGGGATCTTGGATTACATAATTCCAGTTCTCCTTGTGAATTTTTTGAATTACAGCTGGAATATCATCAACAAATTCAACGCCTTCTCCCGTAATTTGTGGCAAAAGTGTATCTGCTACAGCGGTTGGAATTTTATAGACTCCTATTACTTTACTCTCTTTGGCTGTTCGGTTTTCATCCAAAAGATTGGCATTGATAAAAGCATACGTATATTTCATCATCATCGAATGGGCGCGGTTTACATTTGGATTATCGCCCACCCTCATCAGGTTTAATCCTATAACTTTGGTTGTGGGTGGAACTTTTAGCGACAAATTAAACGTGTCAACATCTACCGATGGAATCATATAAATTCCAAAGAATTTTGCACCAGAATAGACAAAACTAATGTCTGGTTTGCGGCAAGCGGTCAGCTCATTTTGAGGAATATTTTTGGCTACATATTTACTCATTTCTATGTAATTAACCCAGTCTGGGGTCATTCCATAATAGAGATTTCCACTCAAGTTTGCTTGCAAGGTCTTAGCATGCTCTGAAGTTTTGGAAATAATCATTTTGAACGAAGCAAAATAGACAATAATGATTAAAAGTGGTAAAAGAAATTGAAAATATTTTCCTCTTTGAGTAGACACAAGATAATAAATTCCAGTAAAAATAGCAAGGAGAATAAATGGATAAAAAACAATGGACAAACGAGGTTGATCCCAATGTGCCTGTACGGCAAAAAAAGTAACCGATGCCAATCCTACTCCGTAAATAACCGTAAATAGTAAATATTTATTCTTTCTAAAAGCAAAAACGAGTGCAATAATTACCAAGGCAAAAACCAGATAGGTAAGAAAAGGGGTGATTACGGGCAGTTCTGCTGTTTTTAACCCCGAAAAAACAAAAAAATGTTTAGAGATATAAATATGAGCATTGTCTATATAACGATGCAAAAAACCAATAAAATCTTCGGTGCCCTTGGCTGGAGTATAAGCATCTTTGAGCAATAGTGTTTTCCCTTGGGTCGAAAACTGCACCAGTTGTCCATGCCAGATTACACGTTTCAAAATTTCCAAAGGGACAATTGTGGCCAAAAAACCTCCAAATGCAAAAAGAGATTGTTTCCATTTTTTATTAATAATCAGAAATGCCATCAGGGCGATAATCGAGACCAGTCCAACATTACGCGCATAATAAGCCGCCGCAGATAACAACCCAATGATTAAGTATTTTTTCCAATCTTTTTTGAAGCTAACTTCCTCGTCCCAACAATCGATGATGTATTTAAACACACAGATAAACAAAACAGATTGCAGGAACATAAAAAAGGCCTCGCTATAAGTTTGGCTAGAAAAGTATAATAACGACGAACACACCGAGATAATAAGCAACATAGCCACTAGCAACGTAGATGGAATTCGTTTTGCAAACGCTTTGTACAACAATACAAATTGCGCAACCATAAAGAGAAAAGAGAGGAGTTTAAAAAGAACAACCTTCACTCCCGTTATGGCCATCACCATCGACAACATAAAAGGATATAATGGACCTTGAAAAGAGGGGAAAAGTCCTTGGTGAATAACATCGTACGCACGAACAATATATGCAGAATCATCGCCACCATCGGTTACTTTAGAATCAAAAAGCAAAAAAGAGAAAACAATTGTTGACAGTAATCCCACCCAAAAAAATATTTTTAGATTTTGGTCAAAAAACTGATCTAACTTGGTAATTAAATCCGTTTTAGCGACTGTTTTTACAACTTTCTTTTGGGAATTTCCGGCGGATTGGGGGTTCACCTGTTTTTGTTGTTTCATCTATTTTTTTTGTTCTATTATTAATTATATACAAATAATAAGCGCCCATCATAAGAGGTTCTATACGCTTTTAGCCCACGAGAAGTAGGTCCTGAAAGCACCGATCCATCGGTAATGATATATCTCGACCCACACAAACTGTCAATCAGGGTAAGTCCAGAAGGATCCATCTCCACCAACGAACCTTCAACATCATAATCGTAAGGACAAGCGCGATCGTAGGCTTTAAAAACCTCTTGACTTTCGCGATAAACCACAATGCCAGAAACGCCACCTGTAAGATACGACCAACCGCCCACTTGGTTCAACCCAAGATACATAGTGGAATTTGGATCAATTTGGAAATTTACATATACATTAGGAATGTACTCCTTTTCATCTTTTTTACAAGAACTAAAACAGCAAAGCAATAACACAACACTGATTGTTAATACACGAATACTTCTATTTCTCATTATAAAAAAATTAAAAGACTAAAAAGAGTCTGTAAATGAAATGAATTTGAAATCAAAATGAAACATTTACGAACGCAAAGATAATAAAAACTATTGCTTAGAAAAAAAGTAATAAAAAAAGTTCTCGGAGGTATCCCCAAGAACTTTCTAAATAATATTTATAAAATCTGAATTAAGGCACTGACAAAAATACACTTTTTTGAACCGTTTCTCCGGGCAACAGACGAATAGAGCCTTGTCCTTTGAGGTAACGATTAAACAATGGATCGGAGCTAGTATCGATTTGTGCAAAAATATCAAGAATGGCTTCGTTTTCAAAAGTAAGTCTAACTTGGCCAGCTTCATCAGTAAATGCGTTTTGCGAAACAGCGTATTTGCCAACATATACACTACATTGTTTCATAATCTTGTTCGTGTCACTCAAATGTTTAACCGTGATTACACATTTGCAATCGGTGTCTTTTTTGCAGCTATTCGAAAAAATTAATGCCCCAAAAATAGACATTCCCAACAGGGTTAATAAAATGGTTTTTTTCATTTTTTTTATGTTTTAGCAATTTGTTCCTGACTATTATTTACTTAATGAATATATTTGCAACACAATTTATACTAAAAGAAGCAATATTTTGTTACATTATCTGACTAAATTTTGTAATATTGCGTAAAAATACGAAAATAAATACAAATAACTAAAAAAAGTATCTATGAAAAAAATAATTTCTATTTCAATCCTGTTGTTAATCGTTGGAATTACATCCGTTGGAGCACAATCTAAAAAGACAAAAAATCCTGAAGCAAAGAGTATCAACGAAAAAGAGACGTTTGTTTTGATTAAAACGAGTTTGGGTGATCTGAAAATAAAGTTGTACAACGAAACCCCTTTGCATCGTGATAATTTTATTAAACTCGTAAAAGAGGGATATTTAAACCAAACACTTTTCCATCGTGTCATTAAAGGGTTTATGATTCAAGGAGGAGATCCTGATTCTAAAACAGCGACCAAAGGACAAATGTTGGGAAATGGAGGTCCAGATTACACCATTCCTGCAGAATTTGTAGCTTCTAAGTTTCACAAAAAAGGAGCACTCTCTGCTGCTCGTACAGGCGACAATGTTAATCCAGAAAAAGCATCTTCTGGCTCACAATTCTATGTGGTACAAGGAAAAACATATACCGATAGTGAGTTGACCCAATATGAACAAAGATTAGGGGAAAAATTCACAACAGCCGAGAGAGATGCTTATAAAACCTTGGGAGGAACTCCACATTTAGATGGTTCATACACCGTTTTTGGCGAATTAGTGGAAGGATTTGATGTTTTAGACAAGATTGCAGCAGTGGCTTGCGACCGCAATAACCGTCCACAAGAAGACGTGGTAATGATATCACTTGAAATAATTAAATAAAAGATGTAACTTTGCGAATTATTTTCGCAATTTATTGCATACATTCTAAATTTACGTATGAACGAAAACATAGCAAAACTTCTTACAGAAATAAACGATTATCCAATATCTACTGCGGGTGATTTAGAGAATTTTAGAATCTATTTTTTAGGCAAAAAAGGTCCTATTACGGCACTTTTTGGAGCGATAAAAGAGATTCCAAACGAAGACAAAAAAGCATACGGTCAGGATATCAACTTGCTGAAAAACAAAGCAGAAGAGAAATACGAACTTTTCAAAACTTCGTTTGAAAGCACTCAAAACAGCGCCTCTTCAACCCTTGATTTATCCATGCCTGTTGAGCAAAACACAGGTTCTCGACATCCAATATCTATTGTTCAAAATAGAATATACTCCATTTTTGAAAAAATTGGATTCAACATCGCGTTAGGACCCGAAATTGAGGATGATTGGCATGTGTTTTCGGCGTTAAATTTTGCCGAAGAGCACCCTGCAAGAGATATGCAAGATACTTTCTTCATCGAAAGCAATCCAGATGTAGTTCTTCGTACACACACTTCCTCTATTCAGGTGCGTGTAATGGAAACCACCAAGCCTCCAATTCGTGTTATTTGTCCAGGAAGAGTATTTAGAAATGAAGCGATTACAGCGCGTGCTCACTGCATTTTCCACCAACTTGAAGGAATTTATATCGATAAAAATGTAACGTTTGCCGACTTAAAACAGACCCTGCTCTATTTTGCGAAAGAGATGTTTGGAAAAGAGACAAAAATCCGCCTCCGCCCCTCCTACTTCCCATTCACCGAACCTTCTGCAGAGATGGATATTTCGTGTGATATTTGTGGCGGCAAAGGATGCAACATCTGCAAAAACTCTGGATGGGTAGAAATATTAGGTTGTGGCATGATTGATCCTGCCGTATTAGACAGTTGCGGAATTGACTCCTCTGTATATAGCGGATTTGCATTTGGATTGGGCATAGAACGGATGACACAACAGATGTTTAAAACAAAAGACATACGTATGTTTTTTGAAAATGACGTGAGATTTATTTCACAATTTGAATCAGCATTTTAATAATCAATAATAACTAATGGTAAAAACCATGATGACGTACAAAAGAATTAATAACATTTTAGGCTGGTTAGTATTTGCAGTTGCTGCTTTTACCTACATTTCAACAGCCGAGCCCACAGCCAGTTTCTGGGATTGTGGAGAGTATATAGCTACCGCTGTAAAACTACAAGTAGGTCACCCACCGGGAGCACCTACCTTTCAGCTAATTGGTCGTATGTTCAGCCTGCTTGCGGGTGGCGATATGACTAAAGTTGCCTTTATGATTAATGTAATGTCGGCTTTGGTGAGCGCTTTTACTATTTTATTTATGTTCTGGTCGATGACCATGATTGTAAAAAAATTAGCTCTTCGTATCTCTAAAGAGATGACTACTGGCGTACAAATGGCTATTTTTGGCAGTGCAATTGTGGGTGCGTTAACCTATACTTTTTCGGATTCCTTCTGGTTTTCGGCGGTTGAAGGTGAAGTGTATGCAATGTCCTCCTTTTTTACAGCATTAGTATTTTGGGCAATCCTGAAATGGGAACAAGTTGCCGATCAAAAAGACTCGTTGCGTTGGCTTATCCTGATTGCTTATTTAGTGGGGCTATCCATTGGAGTCCACTTACTTAACTTGCTAACTGTTCCTGCTATTGTTTTTGTAATCTATTTCAAAAAGTTTACACCTACTTTCTGGGGTGGCGTAAAAGCATTCGGATTAAGTATTGTCATCTTAGGCTTTATCCTATGGGGAATTATTCCTGGAATCGTTTTCCTTTTCGGAAAAATGGAGTTGCTTTTCGTAAATGGATTTGGATTGCCGTTTAATTCGGGAACTATCTTTTTCGCATTGCTAATTGTAGCAGCCATGATTTTTGGCTATCGATACACGGTTAAACACGATCGTCCGGTGATAAACGCAATGGTATTAGCCTTTACGTTTCTTTTGATTGGTTACACTACTTTCTTAATATTAGTGATTCGCTCGAATGCAAATACACCCATCGATGAAAATAATCCAGAAGATGCTGTTTCTCTTTTGTCTTACCTCAACCGTGAGCAATACGGCAGCACTCCATTATTTAAAGGTCCATACTACAATGCTGGAAGCCCGATAAAACTTGAAGATGGAAATCCCATTTACTCCAGAGACGATAAAGCGGGCAAATACGTAATAGTTGACGATAGAAAACAGACAATTCCTGTATATGACCCTCGCTATATGACCATTTTCCCTAGAATGTGGAGCAATCAGCAAGCACAACATGCTTCAAATTACAGAATTTTGGGTGGAATCCAAAACGATCCGGAAGGTAGAAAAATTCCAACATTTGGGCAAAACCTAACCTATATGTTCAACTATCAATTTGGATATATGTACATGCGTTATTTCATGTGGAATTTTGCTGGTCGTCAAAACGACATTCAAGGATATGGAGATATACTAAATGGAAACTGGATAAGTGGAATCTCGTTTCTCGACGAATTCCGCCTTGGACCTCAAGACAACATTCCAGATACGATGAAAAGTAAAGGAAGAAATACCTATTTCTTCTTGCCATTCTTGCTGGGACTCTTGGGACTATTTTTCCACTATTCCAAAGATCGGAACAATGCAATCATCGTCACCTTGTTGTTTTTTATGACAGGATTGGCCATTGCAATATTCTTGAACATGGCTGCTTATCAGCCTAGAGAGCGAGATTATGCCTTTGCCGCCTCCTTCTATGCATTTGCAATGTGGGTGGGAATTGGAGCATTTGCAATCTTCGACTTCTTACGCAAGAAAATTGAACCCAAAACTGCGGCTATTGTTGCCACAGTAGGATGTACCGTATTGGTACCTGTATTAATGGCAAACCAAAACTGGGACGATCACGATCGTTCAAATAGATATACCGTTTTGGCCATTGCTAGCAACTATCTAAATTCCTGTGCGCCCAATGCAATCTTGTTCACCAATGGCGACAACGACACATTCCCTCTTTGGTATGCGCAAGAAGTTGAAGGCATACGTACCGATGTGAGAGTGTGTAACTTAAGTCTGTTCAATACCGATTGGTACATCGATCAAATGAAACGTAAAGCATACGATTCAGAACCTGTGCCAATGCAAATGACCCAAGACAAATATCGCGCAAGCAACCGCGAATACATTCCTGTAATAGAGGAGTTTAACGATTACACCAACATCAAAACGGTGGTGAATGACTTCCTAGATGATTCTAAGAAAATGCCATTCAACAATGGAAGAATGATGAACTATGTCTCTTCTCGTAAATTTTACATTGACGTAGATACTTTGTTGGTGATAAAAAATGGAACCGTTGCTCCCGAAGATGCAGACAAAATTGTAAAACGTGTTGAGTGGGAAATTTCTGATAATATTTTGCAAAAAAACATGTTGGGAATGATGGATATTTTGGCAAATTTCAACTGGAAACGTCCAATCTATTTTGCAACTACCACCGGAAGCGATGCTTACTTTGGTCTGGAAGAGTATTTCCAAGTAGAAGGAATGGCATATCGACTTGTGCCTATTCGCACTCCAAGAACAGAAGAAAATCCATCGGCAGTACGTGTAAATACAAAGATTTTGTATAACAACTTGATGAATAAGTTCACTTGGGGAAATATCAACGATCCGTCTATTTATCTCTCCGAAGATAATACTCGTTTGTCCGTGAGTTTCAGAAATATCTTTTCTAAACTAGCACACGCACTTATCGACGAAGGCAAAAACGACTTAGCATTGAAAGCGTTGAATAAAGAGGGTGAGATTTTTCCAAACAAAATCATTCCTTACAACTACTACTCTCTAAATGTTGCGCAAGCATATTACAGAATTAACACAGCCACTGCCACAGCAAAAGGGGATGAAGTGATGAATACTGTGATGAAAAACTGCGACATGGAGTTGCAATATTGTTTCCGATTTAGCGCTAAAAAGCTACATTTGGTTGATCGTAAGATTCAAGAAAACAATAGCATTTTATACCAAATAGTTCAAATTTCAACCATGTTCAAACGTGATCAAATTGAGCCAAAAGCGAAAAGTTTGCTCAATGATTACTATCAAAAATGGATGAAAACAAAAGGATATAGTGGCAACGAAATGCCTCCATTGCAATAACAAACTGAATTTACGAAGGTCTGAAAGTTTATGATTTTCAGACCTTTTTTTTTAAAAACCAAGCGTATGAATAATTACATCAAACCTCCTGCCATCGTGCGATTAGTTGCCGGCAAAAGTGTTGTTTGGGATGTTCCTACGCAAGAGAAAATTTTGTATCTAACATTCGACGACGGTCCCATTCCGGAACTCACGCCAGCCATCCTTGATGTTTTAAATCAATATCATGTAAAAGCTACCTTCTTTTGCGTGGGAGATAACATAAAAAAACATCCGGAAGTTTTTAAAAAGGTAATTAGTCAAGGACATCACATTGGGAATCACACTTATAACCATCTGAATGGATGGAAAACGGGGATAACCGATTATGTGAAAAATGTGAATCTGTTCAAACAACATTATCAGACAAATCTATTTCGCCCTCCCTACGGAAAAATAAGACCACGTCAGATTTTACAACTCGCTCCAACCAATCAAATAATTATGTGGTCGGTGCTCACCTATGATTTCGACACCAGAATAGATGGAAATGAATGTTTGCAAAATGCAATTGACCACCTTTATAATGGCGCAATTGTCGTTTTTCACGACAACACTAAAGCGGCTGAACGAGTGCTTTATGCTCTGCCCAAGTTTTTAGATTATTGTCTTAAAAATGGATATACATTTAGACTAATCTCCGACGATCTTCCAAAAGTAAGGAGACATATATCGCCGTTTGAACGAAGATTGATTCAACTAATAAAACACTAAATTACCCCTTTATCTTTTAACAGAAAAGTGTCTATTTTGTGAGCAATAAGGCGCATATCATGATCAAGCATACATTTAAAATGCCCCTTTGGACAGCTTTTAAATCCTAATTTACTACACGGTCTACACGGCAATTGTTTTACTTCAAAAACGTCTGCCAACAAGGGGTTTTTGGGCACATAAGGATACATTCCAAAGGCAGGAACTGTGTTTCCCCAAAAAGAGAAAACGCGCACTTCAAGCGCCGCCGCAATGTGCATCAAGCCAGTATCGCCAGTAATCAACGCTTTACTTTTGGAAAGTGCCAACGCCGATTGCTGAAGTGACAACTCCCCACAAGCAGAACACACACGATCTTCGTACCCAGGAATGACTTCCTTCGCTTTTTCTACATCCTCTTTGGCTCCGAGTAACAAAACGGAAAAGGTAGTCATCTCCAAAAGTTCTCTGATTTTAGAAACTGGCAACTGCTTAGTGGCATGTTTGCTTCCTACGGCCAATGTAACAACATATGGACGGAGTAAAAAATCTTCTATATCTTCGGGCAAAGTGGTGCTGGGATGAATAAAAAAGTCTGCGCCCATTTCATCATTCACCACGTTCAGTTTCTCTACTGTTTTTAGATAACGATCTACCACATGTGTTTTTGGTAAAATATTCAACTTTGTTTTAATAAGCAACCATTTGCTAAAGTTTAATTTTTTAAACGACGAAAATGGTTTCTGCAAAACAAGTAACAATCTGCGAGATCTTAAGCTATGGTGTAAATCGACTACAAAATCGAAATTTTCGGCTTGCAACTCTTTCGAAAGCTTTTTGAAATCGCCATCAAATGAGTGAACTTTAGTAAGATATGGGTTCTGATCTAAAACAGATACAAAGTTTTTCTTAGTAACATAGTGCAATTCTGAGTCAGGAAAATGCGTTTTCAGACAACGGATAACTGGAGTGGTTAATACAATATCTCCAATTGAACTAAATCTTACTATTAATATCTTTTTCAATATGCTCTTTTTTACAAATATACAAAAAGGATGTTTAGACCATCACAACTGGATGATTTTAACACTAATTCTTCCACAAACTTGTGATAATTTTTTGAGTTGCACCCAAGTTCTGACGCACAAATTCGGAGCAAACAGCAGCCGCATTATCGTAAAAATCAACATCTTGGGCAAACCTATTTGACAACTTCAACAAATCACTCTCGCTGTTGACAGAAAACGCTCCTCCAATATTAATCAGCGCAACCGCTTCGTCAAATTTCTGATATTTTGGTCCAAAAACCACGGGAATATTATACACCGCGGCTTCTAAAATATTATGAATTCCATTTCCAAAACCGCCGCCAATATAAGCAACATGACCATATTGATATATCTGACTTAACATTCCCATGGTGTCTACCACCAATACGCGAGCTTTGGAAACTTCTAATTCGGATGTTTGAGTGTAAAAAACCACTCCAAAAGGGGCGAACATTTGTTCAAGTTGCTTCAAGTGGGTAGCATGTATTTCGTGCGGCGCGATGATGATTTTTAATGAATCATCATTTTTCAACAAGGCCGCAATCAATAGTTCATCGGGTAGCCAGCTGCTCCCCACAACCCAAGTATGTTCCTTGCTGGTGCAAAATTGATCAATCAGCGGAAAATTGTGTCTGTTTCGGGCAATCTCAAAAACTCTATCAAAACGGGTATCGCCTGTGAGCGTGTAATTTGATATGTTTATCGATTCCAACAAATTGCAAGAAGTTTGGTTTTGCACATAAAAATGTTCGACCTGATGTAATTGATTTGCAAACCAGCCACCCCAACTTTTGAAAAAGTGCTGATTGGGTCTAAAAATCGCCGAAATTACGTACAAAGGGGTTTTCCTCAATCGCAAAAATTTCATGTAATTAAACCAGTACTCATATTTGACAAAAATGGCGATTTCGGGATTTACTATGGAGAGGAATTTTTTAGCATTCGAAGGTGTATCTAGCGGCAAATAACAAATGTAATCGGCAAGAGGATACTCTTTTCTTATTTCATATCCCGAGGGCGAGAAAAAAGTGATTAAAATGGCATAATTAGGATGTGATTTTTTTATCGACTCAATCACGGGACGACCTTGCTCAAACTCTCCCAACGAAGCACAATGAAACCAAATTAAAGGATTTGAATTGCTGTTTTTGAAGGCTTCCAACGACTGAAAAACATTCACCCGACCTCTGCGCCAAAGTTTTGCTTTTGAATTAAAAACGGAAGCTATGCTGATGAGTCCACCATAAAAGAAGATGAAAAAATTATAAAGTCCCCTCATCCCTTTTAATTAAAGTAATAGGTATCCGGACGACGTTTGAAAATTGGAACAATTGCACCCACTTTTAAACCCATCAACAAATCAAATTTCCGAGTATTGTCGGGCAATCCGGTGTTAAAATCAACCGTCCGGCGGAGTTTTGTCCATCCTTCTATAAATTCAACTCCAATATAAGCGTTAATTACACTTCGTTTGCTTATCCAAAGGTAACCCACAAACTGGTTGCACGAAAACCCATTCGAGAGCAAATCGTACCCTTTTTTATATTCGTCTTTAATTTGAGGAGCTAAGTTTTTGGGGTTGTCAATCAGTATTTTATGTTGCAAAAATCCAATTCCCGCTTTCACCCAAATGCCTGAATTTTGATTCAATTTGGAAACCGGAAATACCTTGCCTACATTCACAGAACCCGTCCATCCCGACTCGGTGAAATTGAGAATAGCAAACTGCCCATTTCCATCGATGATATTTCCATCACTGTTGGTAATATTCCTTAAAACCGAATCTCTGTTTTTAATGTTTTCGCCCCAAAGATAGCCGAAATCGACGCCAAAAGTCCAGTTATTAGCGTTTTTTATTCCAAAAGAAGCACCAATGGTGGAGCTGTTGCTAAACCATTTGGCCATATCAAATTGCGGAATATGATATGCATAATCAGCACTAAAAAAACTAATGTAATCGGCAGAATCTGTTCGATCTTTTTGAGCATTTATATTAAATGAACACAGATAAATAAAAGCAAAAACGAGTATAAATTTACGCATTTCAATTGTTTAGATAATAAAACTTATTAGATAACTAATAAAACAGAGAATTAGTATATTGCACGACTCACAAAGTTGGCAATTTATTTTATTCTTTTTTTTCTGCTTTATTCTTCATACAGTACTCAATGATTAGATCAATCACCATGTCGAATCCTAACTTATTGGCTTGTTCCCAATCTTCGCAAGCACCATCCAAATCTTTCAATTCATACCTGGCCAATCCTCTCAAATGATACACTTCGGCATAATCGGGTTGAATTTTCAAAGCCATGTTATAATTCTCAATTGCCTCTGGATATCGTTTTAAAAAGTGTAACGATTGTCCACGAAATGCAATAATGTTTGGATCATTAGAATCCAACCTATATGCCTTATCAAATTCTTCAAAAGCTTCTTGATATTTCTGACTGGACGAAAAGGAGATTCCTTTTTTAAGATAATATTCAGCTGATTGCTGCGCACTAAGCGATATTGGCGTGATAAATCCAAAAGCAATCAATATAAAAAGTAATCCTATTTTTTTCATTCAAATAAAGATAAAAGTGATGATTATTTGGATTTTTTACCCTTCGAGTTAGCACCATCTTGACAGAATTTTACGATCAACTCAAGGGCTCGTGATTCGCCTTTTTCGTAAGCAATTTCCCAATCTTCGCAAGCACCAATGTTGTCTTTCAAATCACCTTTGGCCAAACCTCTAAGATGATATACCTCAGCATAATCTGGTTGCAAACGAACCGCATAATTATAATCTTCAATTGCCTCTTTGTACTGATTTAAGCAGTGTCGCGCTTGACCTCTGTGGGCATATACTTCAGCTTCTTCGGGACTTGCCAATGCAGCCTGATCCAATACTTCAATTGCTTTTACATAATCTTTTTTGATGATAAGATTAATTCCCTGATCTAAAAGACTTTTTACGTCCTGATCTTGTCCATACATGGAGATTGACATAAGGATTATAAAACATAACAATGCAACTCTTTTCATCAGTTTTTTTATTTTAAATTTAAAGCATTAAGACCTTGACTCTCTGAATTTTGATATTAACAGATACCAAAATTATAAAAAAAAAAGACATCTCCACTTATTTTACAAATAGTTGTGAACATTTATTTGTTATTTTATCCATCATAAAACAAAATTCCCACCATTGTTCCCAAAAAATTTCACTCAAACAGAATTAAGGACACTTTAAAAGCAACGTTTTGTTGTTTATATTTTGGGGATGATGAGGAAAGAGTTGATTTTGAATGGATGCTTTTGCAACGGGACTTGCACCAATTAGAGAGATTAATAACCTGAAATAAAGTCCTAGAAAAGGACTAGTATTCATCTAGCTGAAAAACAATGGGTTATAGGTTCATATTTCGACAAATAAAGCTTTTTTAAACAAAAACATTGTTAAAATTTAAATTTTTGTGGAAATGCTGAAATATTTTTATAGATTTACATAATATTTAAAGATTATAAATCTTGACATATAAAAGACCATCACTCACTGCTCACTAAATGTAACAATATGCGTTTTAATATCAACCTAACTCTTTGCAATTCAGCTCGAAAGACAATACCATTGAATTACCAGTACGAACTTTCTTCGTTTATTTATCGGACAATAGCCAAAGGCAATGCCGAATATGGTAATTGGTTGCATCAAAATGGGTTTGATGTTGACGGGAAACAGTTTAGACTTTTCGCATTTTCAAATTTAAAAATTCCTTTAAAAACGATAGATAAAGAGAAAGCTCAGTTAATAATTAAAGGAAACTCAGCCTCTTTTGAAATTTCATTTCTCCCCGAACGTTCAACGGAGGAGTTTGTAAAAGGAATTTTTTGCGATCAATTGTTCACAATTGGGGATAAAAATTGCAAAGCTGAATTTTTAGTGCAAAATATAGAGCTAATGTCACAGCCAAACTTCAATCAGCCTATTGTCGGATCTGCAATTTCTCCAATATGTATCACTAGTAAAAATGAAGATGGATCGCTCAATTATGTTTCACCAGATGCCCCAACTGCTAGTGAATTGATAAAAAACAACCTACTCAATAAGTACAATGCATTCTACGGCAAACCTTATGACAAGGAACTCTTCTTTGTTTGGAAAACTAGCGATGTGCCAAAATCCAAATTGGTCACCATAAAGGCTGGAACTCCACAACAGACAAAGGTTCGGGGATTTCTTTGCAAATTTTCAATATTTACCGTTCCCGAACTGATGAACATCGCTTATAATGCCGGAGTAGGGGAGAAAAATAGCATGGGATTCGGAATGATTGAAGAGGGATTGAAGTAATTACAAAGCGAAGATGAATAAACATCGCTCATTAACCAGATGATTTAACTAAATTAAAAAAACATGACATTTCAATTTAAAATTCAGATTGCAGAAATAAGTAAGCCAAAAGTTTGGCGGAGGATACTCGTACCAGCCGACTTTACCTTTGACGATTTTGACAGCATAATTCAAATTAGTTTTGGATGGGACTTTGCACATCTTTACCAGTTTAGTCCACAAATATATGCCGGAAATCCTGTAATAGCGCTAAATGATGAGGATATGGAAAATGATTTGGATGCAAGCAAAACAAAACTCAAAAAGATTTTCACAACCGAAAAACAAACGTTTACCTACATCTACGACTTTGGCGACGATTGGATTCACAATATCACTTTAGAAAAAATATTAGCAGAAAAAACCAAGGTGCCAAAATGCTTAAAAGGGCAAGGCAAATGTCCTCCCGAAGATTGCGGCGGACCTTGGGGTTACGAAAATTTATTAGAAATTTTAGCCAACCCAAAACATGAAGATTATAAAGATGTAAAAGTTTGGCTTGGATTAGAAAAAGACGAACCATGGGATGTGAACGAGTTTGAATTGGAGGATGTGAATGTGATGCTGGAAGAGGAATTTGAATAAAAATAAAACATATGAGATTACACATTAAAATTAAAGCAGATAATCTGATGATTCCTTTTGATCATCAAGTACTTTTAGTGGGCACAATTCACAAATGGTTGGGTTGGAATAATGAACATGGAGAAATTTCTTTATACTCATTTTCTCGGCTTGAAGGAGGAAAAGCGTCACCAAATGGTTTGAAATTTGAGCGATATGCTTCGTTTTTCATCAGTACTGTTAATTTGGAGATGATTAAAAAAATTATTGCTAGCATACAACAAGACCCAACAATGTTTCTTGACTTAACAGTAGTTGAAATTGTGATTCAGGAAAATCCGGACTTGTTAGAAAGGGAACTCTTTCTGAATGGTAGTCCTATTTTAATCAAACGAAGGCTGGAGGACAAGATTGAACATGTCTTTTTTGATGACCCACGTGCTTCACAGTTTTTGAAAGAAACAATTCAAACAAAAATGAAGAAAGCAGGATTGAGTGATGATTCATTTGATATTTATTTCGACTCATCATATACAAAAGCAGGTACAAAAATGATTACATATAAAGGAATAAAAAACAAAGCAAGTTGGTGTCCTGTAATAATTAAAGGGAAACCTGAAACAAAGTTATTTATTTGGAATGTAGGATTAGGTAACAGTACAGGAATTGGATTTGGTGCTATTAAATAAATAGCAGAGAAGTGTTTACTTCTCTGCTAAAATCTCATTTTTGAGACTTAAATTCAATGTTTCAATTCTAAAATAGTATGATTGGATTTTGATATTGCAAAGATAAAGGAAATAATGAATAAAAAGAAAATAATAAATTTATTTTGAGAATTAAATTCAATAGGGATATAATTCAAAAAAATATTGTATATTTGTCGGATAAATAATTAATAACGGGAGATGGCATGATACAATTAATAGTAGATGGATGTGTTTTTAGTCAAGAAGATTCATGTCAATATATTGGATTTAAGATAGTTGAAATTTTTAATGGATTAATGGATTTTAGAAATTGTACTGAAATTCACAATTCAATGTATTGGGGAGAATATATACTTAATGGAACAGAGGATGATTATTGTACATGGATAAAGCAAACTGCAGAAATTTTTTTAAAATAACTAAAATATGTATTACGTAGTAAAATATTCAGGTCCATTTGGGTTTATAAAACCTTGGACAGCAGTAAGAGATAGCAAAACATTTAGTCAACAGTTTTTGACTCCTTCTATTATTGAAGGAATAAGGCAAAAACTGGAAGTAAATGCTATTGTTAGACACAAACTAGCCTACACATCAATTAGTGTGCAGCAAGAACAAACACAGACCAGAGGTTGGGAGAAAAAATCACAACAAAAGATGATGATCCGGAATCGGTCAATTTTGGAAAGAGGTGTGATGATTGACCCAGTATTGTATTTGGTATTTGAATCTGAAGAAGATGCTCAGAAAGCTACAAAACAACATCTATGTTTATGTAGAAATGAGGATGTATTGTTGCCCGATTCAGAAATAGAAAAAAAAACAGAACAAGAGTTCGACGAAATAACTGGATTTGAGTTGCAATTTGGTGAAAGTGAGAAATCATTTTTGGTTGGTTTCGACCGTTTCAATGATTCGCAAGCGATGTATGGTTGGTTAGAAATTACAGGTAACCCAGTAAGCGGAATATAATGAAGAATTTAGATTACATACTTGCCAAAGGAGAAGAAAATGGAGAGGTTACGTTAATCCGCCATTTATCGGAAGTAGCTTTACTTGCAGAAAAGGTAGCAATCAATCTTGGTTTGGATAGTAACATAGCAAGACGTGGAGCGATAATACATGATATTGGAAAAGCAAGTTCGGTTTTTCAGAAAACATTAAAAAAGGATTTTCAACGACCTCCGGGATTACTTTTTAGACATGAACTAGCATCGCTATTTTTTATTTCATTGCTCGATGAAGCAGAGAAATATCCTGTGATAGATATGGTGGTAGCACATCATAAATCGATATATAAGGACGCGAGTGGTAAAGGTATTTTGGATTTGGTTGATAATGATCCAGAGCTCATAGCAAAGCACTTGAGAAATTTTGACATATGGAGCAAGGACGCCTTGGATATTTTGAAATACTTTGATTTTAATGTCAGACCGATAAGCATTCAGGAAGCAAAGAATAATTTTTATGAAGTGGTGGATTATTGCGAAGCTAAAAATTATGGATACTCAGAATGGAAAGGTGTTTTGATTGCTGCAGATCATTTAGCCTCAGCATTAAACAAAGATGTGGAAGAGGTGGCAAAAAGGCTTTTTATTAAACCTGATTTGAATTACTATCATTCCAGAAAAAGTGAATTATATCCTTTGTCGATGATTGCAACAGACGACAATAGAACGCACACACTTGTCACAGCTCCGACTGGAGCTGGTAAAACAGATTTTTTGATTCGTCGGTGTAAGGGGCGGGTATTTTACACCTTGCCTTTTCAGGCTTCAATCAATGCAATGTATGAGCGTATAAAGTCAGACCTAAAAGATACCAATGCCGAAGTTCGGCTACTGCATGCGGCATCAAGCTTAAAGTTGGATAATGGGAATATTGAAGAAAAAATACTTCAGCGACATATTGGAGCTTCCGTGAAGGTGTTGACACCACATCAAATGGCATCGTTGGTGTTTGGCACAAAAGGGTATGAAGCAATGATTTCCGACCTAAAAGGCTGTGATGTAATTCTGGATGAGATTCATACTTATTCGGAAACGACCCAAGCTATTGTTTTAAAGATTGTTGAAATACTGTATAGCATTGATTGTCGTGTACATATCGGAACCGCTACCATGCCTGCGGAATTATACAACAGATTGATTGAAATATTAGGAGGACAAAATAATGTGTATGAAGTCCGCTTGGATGAAAATACATTAGATACTTTTGACCGGCATATCATTCATAAAACAGATTCAATAGATGATCTAAGTCTTATAATTAAAGATGCGATTGCAAATAATCAAAAGATACTATTTGTATGTAATCAGGTTAAAAGGTCGCAAAAGTTGTATAAGCAACTATCCGAAGATTATCCTGATATAAGTAAAATGCTTATTCATAGTCGCTTTAAACGAGGTAAAAGAAGTAAATTGGAATCGGATTTGAAAAACATTTATAATGAATCTTCTGAAGCTTGTTTAGTGGTTTCTACTCAGGTTGTTGAGGTAAGTTTAGATATAAGTTTTGATTTAATGATAACTGAATGTGCACCAATTGACTCACTAATTCAACGTTTCGGACGAATTAATCGCAAGCGAACAAAAGATACGATAGGAAAGTACAAACCAATATATGTAATAGCACCATCGGATGCATTGCCATATGATATTGAAGTTTTAAAGTTAACCTATCAGGTATTGCCTAATGGAGATTTGATGAAAGAGAAGGATGCGCAGGCAATGATAGATTCGGTTTATCTCGATAACAGATTCGTTGATATTGAATTATTGTCTGTATTCAAAGAAGGGCATTGGCAAATAAAAGAACTTTGGCACAACCCAAAATCAGCTCTGTTAGAAACATTGGATATTGATTCGGTCACATGTATAGAAGAATCTGATCGGGAAGTATATGAAACAACTAGCTATGAAGAACAATCAAAGTTAGAAATTCCTGTTTCGTTCAGGTCAATTGGTTATGCCGGATTGGATAAAATTAAAACAGGATCAAAACCATTCATAATACCATCAAGGGCTTATGATGAAGAATCAGGATTTCTGGCAGAATATGCCAAACCGCAATTTTACGATACTACAAAACAATTTTTATAAAAACAGATAAAGTTATGATAACAGCAAACATAGGAAGAATATTTCTCGATGCTTATAACGAAAAGCACAAAAGCAAATATTCGGCAAAAGAGTTTTTTGTAGAAAAATACTTTAAACTATTCTTTGACCACGAGAAGTACATGCAATGGGTGACAAATTCCCCATTTGTTCAGGGCATTAAGAAAGGAGTTGCACCCACACCTCAAGAACGAAAAATAAAGCTCGACACTTTGGTTGATAAAATTTCGAAAAATGATGCTGATGCAAGTATTGCGATTGGCTTTCCTTCGCTTGATTTGATTGCAAGCACTTCTGGACAAATAACGAGTATGAAATTACCATTAAATGAAGAGGATGTTTATTTGTCATGGATTGGAGGTGGTTTTGGAGTGGGTGTTCAAAGTGGATTATCTCTCTTATTTGCCGATAAAAAAATTCTTTTAGATTTATTTGACGGATGGCAGCTTTATAGGGATTATCTCAACAAGACACCCGCATTAAGAGGCAATCAGATAAACACATGGAACGGTCAGTGGATAGCCCATAGGTATGATAAAAGAGCTTTCAATCCGTCGAATCCAACAGCCTCATTTACTGGATTCGGTTCGATGAAAGACGGAGGAATGGAAGCAACTACTCAATCATGGACAAAAGTATTGGTTGGTATAGCCCGGACTTATCCCGATACAAATCTTACGGCTTATATCTATAGTTTAGGGCAAACAAATATTACTGTTGGTTTTATTCCATTTGAATTGCCACGAATCAGGCAGCCTTATGAATTGTACGAAAAATACTTTAATACTACAGATGTTGAGAAAGTAGAACAAATATTTGGCACAGCAATAGGTTTTACAAAAGCATGTCAAATGGGTGCAATAGGAGTTAATGCTTTAGAGCCAAAAGGATTTAGGGATTCCTTAGATAAAGGAGTAATCCCAAAATACAATCCCAATGATGAAGACAAAAAAATAAATTTTAATACATATCAAATCTGGTTATTATCTATGTTAAACAACGAACAATTATGGGAACAATCGCAACAAATTGCGAAGTCCCTCAACGATTACTCGAAGAGTGATACAAATGCGAAGAAAGTCAAAACTCAGGAAGTTACAAACTTATTGGCTTCGGTGAACAAGAAACAATTTATTGATGGATTAACCTCAATTGTAAAAAATAGTCAAGATGTTGAATTCTTGAGTTTAATAGCCGGGTTAGTACATTCAATGCCTGCTGATAATGTGCCCTATTTCCTTACATTAATAAGATTTCAATACGCAGTAGTAAATAAATAAAAACTTAAAAAATAAATAGTATGAATCCTTACATTTATCTCAGAGCGTTGAAACACGCAGAACATACCGTATTTTGTGTACAAGATGGTCAAAAGACATATTATGACCCTCAATTTAATAGAGTAGTCGCTTATTCAAGTGGCCAACAAGTAAAGCGATCAATTCTTGATGCTTTGACAACGAGCTTGAATGTTCAAATGGCTCCAATTACTTTTAATTACAACGTTACAGCAAAAAAGGAATTGGAAAACAAAGAACCTTGGTCGCCATGCGACCCTTCATATATCGATCAGCTTATTGGTGGGTGGATGCGAGCTGGTGATGGCGTTACCGTGAAACGAAGAAGCCCATTGTCAATTTCGGCAATGCGACCTATTCACCCATTACTTGCTGGTGTTGATAAAGAGAACTTGACATTTGACCGAAGCGATAAACCAGATCGTAATCCAGTTAATGTAAAGATGGGAGATAAATTGTTATCCGATGAGGAAATTGCAGAGTTTTTAAGCATCAATAACAGAACATTGCCTCGAAGAAATTGGATTCCTGACAACGCTAGAACCGGAGGTTTGTTTATTTATGATATTGCCATAGATTTGAGAACTTTATTTTGTGTTTCTGTCAATCAGCATGAACCTGAACTATCGAAAGAAAAAATTGAAGAATTAAAGGCAAAAGGATGGATTGAAAGTGAAAATACTTTTGGTAAATGTTTGGTTTTACCTAAATCTGAACGAGAAAATGCAATACCTGCCCTAGCTAAAGCAATACTAAATTGGCGAATCACTTCTAATCAAGCTCGCACATTTAGTTTAATGGAAACATTGGCTGTAGCAATAAGCGATAACGCAAACACACTAGCAGGAGCAATAAGAGCAAAATTAATTGAAGATGGCGAAAAACCTAAAGCGAAACCAATCATTGATGAAACTGCAGGCGCAGCCATATTTGTGACCTTGCCTTGTTCTGGATATGTAGTAACTGTTAATGAAAGTTCTGATGCACTCGAAAAGGCCGAACAAAAGCTAATTGAGATGATGAAAGCATTTGATTTTGAAAATCAAATAGATTAAACTAATTGACATTGAATAGAGCAATCATTATTAATTTAATGGCTGCTCTTTTATTATTAAAACAAAAACACCTTTACCTTTCATAACACAAATAGCATTACATCTGCACTAAACAAGCGACAAAAGGCAACAATAAATTAACCGTTCAGTCTCAAAATAAAAACCGATGGCAAATCCAAAAACAGCATTAGAACCTGGGTGTTATTACCACATTTACAATCGTGGAATCAACGGGTGTGAATTATTTCGGGAGCCAACCAATTACGAGTATTTTCTTGGATTGTACGAAAAACACATTTCTCCTGTTGCCGAAACCTTTGCCTGGTGCCTGATGGGAAATCATTTTCATTTGTTGGTGAAAATAAAGGAGGTGGCTTTTTTTTCATCATCCTCTTCTTCACACCTCGAAGGTTTTAAAAACCTTCGAGGTGTAGTTGATGATGCGAAAAAAACTGCTACATTTGTATATCAAAATAAATTCTTCAAAATATGGAATTCAGCACAAAAATGGTTTTGCTACGCTTCAGTTTTTTCCCTAAAACCATTATGTTTTAAAACTTTTCGCTCCTTGCGCTGCACGAGCTACCAGCATATAACACTTAAAGAGTATAAGTCAATTCATTATTAATTCTGACAGTAATTTAATTCTCAGAATTTTACATAAAAAACAAATGACAAAAAACAAGAAAAACCCACCAGTACAGAAGTTAAGTCCCGAAAACTATATCCGTCAAAATGCACGGAAATTACCGATATACGAATGTTGGACGAGTTCCGATTGGGAAGAATCGGGATCGGCTTCGGTATGTGTATCTCGTATTCACACCAATGGGAATATCACTTATGCCTTTTATTTGGTTGATTTGTATTGTCTAGGGGTAACTGATTCAGTTTATAATTTCAATTTGCCGATAACCGAGTACAGGGAATTTATGGATAAAGTGAAGGAGGATGCTGGAATTGTAAAGGTTGACTATGTGTTGGTGCACAACATTGTTTTTGCAGCAATTGAGTATGCAGACGAACTGGGTTTTAAACCGCATAAAAATTTCACGTCGGTAAGTCAATATATTCTTGAGGAAGATACCGACGAGGTTGAATTGATGGATATTAGTTGCGGTCGCAATGGAAAACCAATGTTTATTAAAACAGAGTTTGTCTCCAATTTAGAAGTTCAACGGGTTATTGCTCAATTGAATAAGTCTGTTGGAAAAGGGAATTACAATGTGATTTTGCATGAAGATGCAGATGTATATGATGTTGACAAAGATGACGAAGATCTGATGGATGAGTACAATGTGTTAACTGAAGATGAAAGACTAGAGTTATTTAAAAAACTTACAATCAATGGATTGGATGATGTCTCGGATGAGGATAAATTAAAAATCATAGCGCTAACCGATAGCATCTTTTTTATGGATTTATGCGACGAAGAAGAAGTTGATGATCTCTGTGAGCGGTGGTCTTCGGATATAAATATTGAAATTGATGAAGATTTTTTCACTTGGGAGTCGTTGGGGTTGGAGTCGGAGCGGAAAATTACAGCAGAGGAAGTGTCGGAATTTCATGAACTCGATGATTTAATAGAAAATCAGTCAAAGAAGACCATGAAAAAACTCGAAAACCTAAGAAAAAAATGGGGAGATATCCCATATTTGAAGTGTGTGGAATTGAATTTTCTTGAAGTCACTAATCCAAATCTATATAAATCCAAATTGATAGAATACATGCCAAAAATGATGAATTATTCATTTTACATGATAGATTTGTATAAATATAAGGTTGCCAAAAGCATTGAAAATGGGGATATGATAGATGTCATTGATATTGAAGATGTTTTTGATGGAAGAGAATCAATTACGGTAAAAGAGATGATTGCTTATCTGTTGACTAAATTTTTTGGTGTACAAACAAGAGACAATAAAAATGAATTAGAGGCATTGAGTTATATGGTAGATGATTTTGATCTTGATGATTCGGTTGTGGATATGATGAGAATGATTATTGATATTATGCGGATAAATTCATTGATGCAAGAATATAAATAAAAAATAGATGTCAAAATTAACTCTAAAAAAACATTTGCAATCGCTTGACAATGAGCAGATAATTGAAGTAGTACTGGAATTGTATGATACGATGAAGCCCGTAAAGGAGTATTTCGAGTTTTATATGAATCCAAACGAGAATAAGATGTTGGAGAAATATCGGGCGGTAATTGTTTCCGAGTTCTATCCAAAAGAAAAGAGAGGATTCGCAAAAACACGGTTTTCTGTTTGCAAGAAAGCCATTGCCGACTTTCGTGCCCTAAAACCTGCTCCAGAATTGTTGGCTGATTTGATGCTCACCCTTCCCGAGTTGGCCTGTAAATTCACTTTTGAATATGGCGACATGTCTGACCAATACTATACAAGTGCGTATAATAATTTCAAAGTGGCTATTGATTTTCTACAGAAAAACAAATTGCTCAAACAGTTTAAACTGCGCTGTGAGACTTGCGTGAAACATTCTGTTCATTGTGGTTACGGTTTTGAAGACGAGATGTCTTTTCTTTATGATATGCATTTTAATATAGAATAGGTAAAAGTAAAATTCGTTTAATTATGTCGGAACAAAAAACACCATTAGAAGTTGGAAATTATTACCACATTTACAATCGTGGAATCAACGGGTGTGAACTGTTTCGCGAAGCCACCAACTACGAATATTTTCTTAAACTATATAAAAAGCATATTTCTCCTGTTGCCGAAACTTATGCCTGGTGTCTGATGGGAAATCATTTTCATTTGTTGGTGAAGATTAGGGAGGTGGGGTTTTTATCATCATCTGTTCCTATTAGACACCTCGAAGGTTTTAAAAACCTTCGAGGTGTCGTTGATGATGCGAAAAAAAACCTATCTCCCGAAAAACGGATAAACCAACAGTTTTCAAACTTGTTTAACGCATATAGTAAGGCGTATAACAAAAAGTATCACCGCACGGGAAGTCTATTTGAACACTCTTTTAGGCGAAAGCATATCACCAATGATGAATATTTAAGAAATGTAGTGTTGTATCTCCACAATAATCCAGTTCATCATGGATTTTGTAATCACCCAATGGAATATGCTTGGAGTAGTTATTTAGATTGTTTGTCGACAAACGCACAGTTAATTGCCCGCAAAGATGTCATTAATTGGTTTGACAACGAAGAAAATTTTAAATATTCACATATCCAAAACTTAAATATTGATATTTCTGGTTTTGAGGAATAAAAAATAAAATCGTATTACAATGAATATCACCGGTACACATTTTAATTATTATCACATTTGTCACCGAAAACTGTGGCTTTTTGCAAACGGCATTCAGATGGAGCACACTTCTGATTTAGTATTTGAAGGGAAACTTATCCATGAGTCGTCGTATCCGCAACGCTCCGAACGTTACGAAGAACTCGAAATAGATGGCATTAAACTCGATTACTACGATGCTCGAAACAAAGTGATTCATGAAATTAAAAAGTCAGACAAAGTAGAGGATGCTCACGAATGGCAACTGAAATATTATATTTACGTATTGCAACGAAATGGGGTGGAAGAAGTGACTGGAATTCTTGAATATCCAACCTTACGCCAAACCAAGAAGGTAGTTCTAACAGAAGATGATAAAATGCAGATTGAAGAGACAACAAAGAGCATTGAGAAGATTATTAACAGTGAAACATGTCCAGCAAAATTGAATACAAAAATTTGCAAGAATTGCAGCTATTATGAGTTTTGCTATATTACAGAGGAGTAATTTGAGGAGAGATCGAAAGAGGATGGAGAATAATAGATTGAATTAGTTTGATTTTGGATTCAGCAAACATTAAAGAATGAAAAAAACATATTACCTATTTAACCCAGGATTGCTTGAAAGAAAGGATAATACTTTGAAGTTTACTCCTTTGGTGGAAAATTCGTTAGGAGTTGAACACGAGGGCGTACCTCGCTATTTGCCAGTAGAAAACATCAGCGATTTATATGTGTTTGGTTCGCTAAGGACCAATAGTTCGGTGTATAATTTCTTGGGGAAAAACGATATTGCGGTTCATTTTTTTGATTATTATGAAAATTACACCGGATCGTTTATGCCAAGGGATTTTCTCTTGTCGGGAAAAATGCTTTTAGCTCAAACAAAAGCTTATCAGGACAAGAAGAAGCGAATCGTTATTGCTCGAAAATTTATTGAAGGAGCTTCGTTTAATATGCTAAAAAACCTAAGATACTATAATAATCGGGGAAAGGATTTAGATGCAATGATAGCCCAAATTGAAAAATTTTCGGAACTAATTCCGATGACTCAAGCAGTAGACGAACTGATGGGCATCGAGGGCAATATCCGTCAGACCTATTATCAAGCCTTTGATCTGATTTTGAACGATTTCGACATGGGCAATCGGACGAAACAACCGCCTCAAAACGAGGTAAATGCTTTGATTTCGTTCGGAAACATGATGTGTTATAGTCAATGTTTGCGGGCAATTCATCAAACACAACTAAACCCAACCATCAGTTATTTGCATTCGCCTGGGGAACGTCGATTTTCACTATCGCTTGATGTTTCGGAAATATTTAAACCGATACTAGTCGATCGAGTAATATTTAAGGTACTGAACAAGAAAGAGATTCAAGAAAAACATTTTGACAAAAAACTAAATAAATGTCTCTTAAATGAAGCTGGTAAAAAGATATTTGTACAAGCTTTTGAAGAACGATTAGTTGAAACCATTCAACATCGTTCGTTAAAACGAAATGTGAGCTACAAACATCTCGTTAAGCTAGAATGTTACAAATTGAGCAAACATTTGTTGGAAATGGAAGAGTATAAACCTTTTAAAATGTGGTGGTAACATGTATATAATCTTGGTTTACGACATTGGCGAAAAACGAGTTGTCAAAATGCTCAAACTCTGCCGACAATATTTGAATTGGATTCAGAATTCAGTTTTTGAAGGAGAAATTACAGAGGTAAAGTTAAAAGAGTTAACTTTGAGAGCCGAAAGCATCATGATGAATGATGACAGCTTAATTCTTTTTAAGAGCAGAAATGAGCGATGGCTCGAAAAAGTGATTATTGGGAAAGAGCGAAGTAGCGTTGATAATTTCCTTTAAGATTGTCGAACGGCTGTTTTTTGTTCAAAAAAGAGGTAAGTCTTAAACCCAAAGCTCTTTGACGTGTTGAAAATCAACAAATTAATATAGTTGTCGAACCCCAGCACTTTTTATACTATTACACATCGACAACTTTTTAAGAAAAAAAACGTATCTTTGCAAAAATTAAGATGCTGGAAATCAGTGTTTTTTTTGAGCCAATTGAACGGCTTTTAATCATACCATTCTGGAATTGAAACTTATTTAGAAGCTGTCAAGATAATAATGGATATTAACTTTTAATCATACCATTCTGGAATTGAAACATTGGATCAGCTCAATGGTTTTGGTTTTGTTGTTAACTTTTAATCATACCATTCTGGAATTGAAACCAAAGAGAAGTTAAAAAGCAAGCTGAGGAAGAAAAACTTTTAATCATACCATTCTGGAATTGAAACCCGTTAGTGGCAAGGCTAAGAAACGATACGAATATCTTTTAATCATACCATTCTGGAATTGAAACATCCGAATAATTAACAGTAACATCCTGGTTAGATCTTTTAATCATACCATTCTGGAATTGAAACTGAGTAAAAGAGCGGCAAGCGCAAGAGTAGATGGCTTTTAATCATACCATTCCGGAATTGAAACACTTCTGCGCATTCGGTTTCAATTTGTGGTAGTTTTTTCTTTTAATCATACCATTCTGGAATTGAAACTGCAACTACTAATCAAATCGCTTTTGAAATCCGATATCTTTTAATCATACCATTCTGGAATTGAAACATAACAAGTATTAACCACTTGAAGGAAACAAAGTGCTTTTAATCATACCATTCTGGAATTGAAACAAATAAAAGAGCATGAAGCAGTAAGAGCCGAAAGTTCTTTTAATCATACCATTCTGGAATTGAAACTTAATATCAAGAACATCGTAAAACGCTTTACTGACTTTTAATCATACCATTCTGGAATTGAAACTTGCTAAAGTACAGGAATCTACTTTTCTACTCGTCTTTTAATCATACCATTCTGGAATTGAAACTGACAGGAACCGTACGAATCTTTGTCTTTATTCCGTTCTTTTAATCATACCATTCTGGAATTGAAACTGTCGAAATTTGATACTTTCCGTAAAAGCCATTTTTCTTTTAATCATACCATTCTGGAATTGAAACATTGAAGGAGATGATGACTTCGAAGAAATTTCAACTGCTTTTAATCATACCATTCTGGAATTGAAACGTTATTCCTAGTGATACTGGGTTTAGTGCCATTTTGACTTTTAATCATACCATTCTGGAATTGAAACAAAAGTAGCCGACTATTTAGCGGAGCAGGAGGCAACTTTTAATCATACCATTCTGGAATTGAAACCGTTGTCTTTGACGATAATATAGCGCCTTATGTTGCCCTTTTAATCATACCATTCTGGAATTGAAACACTCTAAAAAAATGTGGAATCCATTAACTGGCGTTTCTTTTAATCATACCATTCTGGAATTGAAACATACAACTTGTGGTCCATCTTAAAATATAAGACTCCTTTTAATCATACCATTCTGGAATTGAAACCGGCCAGCGGATTGAATGTATTTCCGCCAAGATTTGGCTTTTAATCATACCATTCTGGAATTGAAACTTCCAAAAATCATCTGTTTTTGCATTTTTAACCGCTTCTTTTAATCATACCATTCTGGAATTGAAACTCGTCTGCAATTACTACGTTTTGATATTGATAGACTTTTAATCATACCATTCTGGAATTGAAACCCTGTAATTTCTCAATCTCTTTTTTTAGTGGTGCCTTTTAATCATACCATTCTGGAATTGAAACAAACTAAAAAATTGGCAAAACTTAAATCTAACATTCGCTTTTAATCATACCATTCTGGAATTGAAACTTACCAATTGTCAATCCCTATCTTTATTGATAACGCAGCTTTTAATCATACCATTCTGGAATTGAAACTTGTTAGTGGCTTTTTTTAATACTTAAAAATATGCCTTTTAATCATACCATTCTGGAATTGAAACACAAAAACTATTTCTTTTCGTGTCCCAACTTCAAAAATCTTTTAATCATACCATTCTGGAATTGAAACCCGTTTACAAATAGAGCAAAATCCGTTTTGTTTTTCTTTTAATCATACCATTCTGGAATTGAAACCACACAGGGAAGTTTTGATAAAGACTTCAAAATGGTCGCTTTTAATCATACCATTCTGGAATTGAAACTTCGTTCTTTGAATGCCACCCGAAATTTCTGCGTTTCTTTTAATCATACCATTCTGGAATTGAAACTGGAAGATGGAACGATCATCGTAATCGCTGAAAATGTCTTTTAATCATACCATTCTGGAATTGAAACCTCATATCCGCACTACTCATTCCACCTTTGAAAAACTTTTAATCATACCATTCTGGAATTGAAACACTGTCTGTTGCGTGTGTTGTTGTTGTAGTGCCGTCTTTTAATCATACCATTCTGGAATTGAAACTCCGATTAACGATACTGTCATTGTTCCAACGCCTGACTTTTAATCATACCATTCTGGAATTGAAACCGTTGGAGGCAACGAAATACCAAATACCTTTGGTTGGCTTTTAATCATACCATTCTGGAATTGAAACCAAAAGATTGAGAAGTTAATAAACGGGAGCGGGACTTTTAATCATACCATTCTGGAATTGAAACCTATGCACATGAATCTACATTAGTACAATCAATATCTTTTAATCATACCATTCTGGAATTGAAACATTTCACAAGGGAACTTCCCTCGGCACTTATCTTTCTTTTAATCATACCATTCTGGAATTGAAACTTCTTAGATAGATAGCAAGCATATTGCGATGCATTCTTTTAATCATACCATTCTGGAATTGAAACTTGCTTATCAACTCCATGTCGTCGACTATTAAACTGCTTTTAATCATACCATTCTGGAATTGAAACAATAGAGCGTTATTTGTTCCTCTATTTCTGTTGATACTTTTAATCATACCATTCTTGAATTGAAACGAGGAACATCGCCGGTTGCAACAGAACTATATTGATTCCTTTTAATCATACCATTCTGGAATTGAAACAAAAAAACAATTTCTTTTGTGAATTTAAAACTAAACCTTTTAATCATACCATTCTGGAATTGAAACTGTTAAAAAAATGTCAAACAATTTTCAGTAAAAAACACTTTTAATCATACCATTCTGGAATTGAAACCTGTTCCGAATCTGATAATAAGCGTTTCCGTCGGCTTTTAATCATACCATTCTGGAATTGAAACAGCAGAAATCGCCAACAGAGCGTACAACATCATATCTTTTAATCATACCATTCTGGAATTGAAACATAGTGTAACCTCACCTCGTAGACTCGCAACGGGAACTTTTAATCATACCATTCTGGAATTGAAACTTCGTAGTTACGTCTTCATCTACCGTTGGTTTTGGTGCTTTTAATCATACCATTCTGGAATTGAAACATCAAATATACTCATCTCGTAAAGGTCGTTTACAAACTTTTAATCATACCATTCTGGAATTGAAACACGTAAACTACGTAAAGCAAAAGGTAAAGCAAACGTACTTTTAATCATACCATTCTGGAATTGAAACATACAAATCACTGATGAAGGCTTTTGAGCGTGCAGCTTTTAATCATACCATTCTGGAATTGAAACCCCGATGAGCGTTTCATTTGCATGGCGTTGCGAGACTTTTAATCATACCATTCTGGAATTGAAACTACATATTGCCAGCTGTGAATAAATATCTGGTAGACTTTTAATCATACCATTCTGGAATTGAAACTGAAACGTAGTTCTAAGGTATTTGGAAATTATAACTTTTAATCATACCATTCTGGAATTGAAACTGAGAAATACCTTAAACTTTTTGTCCGTCACATCGCTTTTAATCATACCATTCTGGAATTGAAACCATCAATTTAGAATTTGGCTTCAACAAAACAACTTCTTTTAATCATACCATTCTGGAATTGAAACTGCAAAACGGCTCACAAATTATATTCTTTTCAGAGTCGCTTTTAATCATACCATTCTGGAATTGAAACAAATGTAGAATGTTGATAAACAACATCGTCACGTTTCTTTTAATCATACCATTCTGGAATTGAAACTCCTTTAAAATGGCAATAGACAAATCGGCTAAATCCTTTTAATCATACCATTCTGGAATTGAAACCTCTCAAATTTAATTGTACCTGAGCACAATTGATGGCTTTTAATCATACCATTCTGGAATTGAAACTATTAAGGAGTTACAAGGGTAGCTAACAACGCACGCTTTTAATCATACCATTCTGGAATTGAAACCAACAAATGGAGTTGCCAACTCATGCTGATGAAAACTCTTTTAATCATACCATTCTGGAATTGAAACCAGTGAACACCATCCTAGACTCTGTTAGTTTAACGTCCTTTTAATCATACCATTCTGGAATTGAAACTCGTTCAAATTGTTCTCGGCCATGGACCCGCTTACCTTTTAATCATACCATTCTGGAATTGAAACTTGGGATTCTCTGAAATAGTCTCATCGTTCAAAACTTTTAATCATACCATTCTGGAATTGAAACAGCACAATTGATGTACTTTGGTCATCATTTTAACCTTTTAATCATACCATTCTGGAATTGAAACAGGGTATAGGGAAACGGTGTTGATGTGACATAAGGACTTTTAATCATACCATTCTGGAATTGAAACCCTTGTTTAATATTGAAGTCCCAGTTTCCATTGACGCTTTTAATCATACCATTCTGGAATTGAAACCTACGATCGCGTTTCCCAAACTTCACTCTACCTTCTTTTAATCATACCATTCTGGAATTGAAACTTCGGATGGAGTAAGATCCATCTTCTTTGAATTTTTTTCTTTTAATCATACCATTCTGGAATTGAAACATCATATCGAATACCACGAACTTGCAAAAATTAAACTTTTAATCATACCATTCTGGAATTGAAACAAGAGTCGAGCAATCCCCTAGCAAGGGATTATTCGACCCTTTTAATCATACCATTCTGGAATTGAAACTTAAGAGGGTGGGATTTGCCTGGCGATTTACAAGACTTTTAATCATACCATTCTGGAATTGAAACTTCTGATATACAGTGTCTGTAATTTCAACAGTTACTTTTAATCATACCATTCTGGAATTGAAACTCAATTGTATTGTCAATCATCTTTAACGTACCTTCTTTTAATCATACCATTCTGGAATTGAAACGAGATTGCGAAGCGAAAGCATGGTTACATTGTTTTATAAATAGTTCTACCAACAAAATCAACCAAAATCCCGGTTGCTATCGGGACATGACTTTGCCAAAAAAGCTAAATAAGGTCGATCGGAGATAGCAATGTTCGTAATCTTTTCATCACGACTTGTTTTGTCGTGGTTAGATAGTAGTTTTGTGTCAAAAATTTAAAATACACAAAATGGAAAAAACAGAATTATTTTCGTACTGTAAAAATGGGAAATGGGGACTTGTCGATAAAGACAAAAACATAATTGTGCCGCTGGTTTTTGAGGAAGAAATATTTTTTCACGATGATTATGCGGCGGCCAAGTTGGATGGAAAATATGGATTTATTGACCGGAATGGCAATACAATAATTGCTTACATGTATGATAATGCAGGTCTTTTTCAATGCAATGTAGGCGATGTTTGTTTAGATGGAAAATGGGGTTGCGTGGATAAATTTGGCAAACTGGTGATTCCATGTGAACACCTACTGCCGTTGTCTTTCGATTTTTCGCAGGAGGTTGTAGCGGTAAATAGAGATGGAACGTGGAGCAAGATTAAAGGAGAAATAGTTGGCGGAAAATGGGGTTTGATAAATACCAAAGGCGAGTTGGTAAGACCTTATCAATATGATGAAATATTTAATGTACCAAACAGTTATATTCAAGTGAAAATCAACAAGAAATATGGACTTTTTGACCTGAAGGGAAACGAGATTTTGGCATGCGAATTTTCAAAAACAGATATAGATTCTATGGTGGAAAATAGTGTATGTTTACAGAATAATTAATTAACACAAATACAACTATGAAATTAGAAATTAAATTTGGGAGCCCAAAACCCTACGATTATGATACTTTACTTGATCAGTTTTCAGGAACAAAAATCAATTCGATTAGGACATCAAGTGTTCCACTGTTAGAGTTTTGGAAGGACACAGAAAAAAAACTAGAACTGCTTTTTAAAGAAATTGGCATTAATGGAGATAATCCACTTTTATGTTTTGAATATCCCACAAAACCTCAAAAAGGAAAAGGCAAATCATCGATGACTGATTTGATGATAATTAATGGCAAGGCTAAAATTGCAATTGAAGCAAAATTCACTGAATATTGCAAAATGAAATCTGATTTGATTGAAAAATGGAAAAAAGAAGGAAATACTGAAAACAGAGAACTTGTCCTTGGGTATTGGACAAGTTTGATAGAGAAGTTTTCTAATGGAATTAATTTAGAATCTTTAAACGAGATTGATTATCAGTTTTATCATAGAACAGCATCAGCCTGTAGTGAAACAAAAAGTGCAATTGTAATTTATCAACTTTTTTATGACAATAAAACTAAGGGTGAATTAGACGTTTATAAAAACAAACTTTATAAATATGTCAGATTGATTAACCCTAAAGAATCTTTGAATTTTTACATCTGGGAAGTTGAGGTTAAGCAACAAGTTCTTAAGCTATCTAAGCCCCAGAATAATCCATTTATTGAAATGAAAAATCAAAAAATTTACGATATATCAAATTCAAAAATATCCAAAATAGATTTTTCAAAATAAAAAATGAGCTTTTTAATTACCCCAAAAGCCGCTCCCAACCGAGCGGTTTTTTTATTTCACCCACGACAATCTTTGGCGTGACCGCTGAGTCTTAAAAACAAGATTATGGAAAATCTAAATCTTGTTATCAAATTGAATTCGGTCAAGTTACTTGAACCCAAATTTTTGTTAGATTTATTGGTGGCTGAGAAATAATATTTTTTGTTATATTTGCAAAGGTCATAATTTATCCTATGTTGAAAAACCTTATTCATATGAAAAAACTAGTTTTAATATTCATTTTTGCTATTTTAGGCTGTTTAAAAGTCAGTTCATGTACCACATTTGTCTTTAAAAGTCAGGATGAGTTGATTTTTGGAAGAAACTTAGATTGGTATTCGGATGAAGGAATTGTGGTAATTAATAAACGAAATATTTCCAAAAGATCATTGGTTTTTTCCCCAGACCAATCCATTCAATGGACTTCAAAATATGGAAGTATCAGCTTTAATCAATTTGGCAAAGAATTCCCTTTTGGAGGAATTAACGAAAAAGGATTGGTTGTAGAAATTATGGTTGCCGATGCCCAATATCCTTCTCCCGACGAGCGTCCAGCAATAAATGAGTTGCAATGGGTTCAATATCAGTTAGACAATGCACAAACTATTGATGATGTGATAAATAGCGATAAAATACTGCGAATTAGTGCGATTAGTCAGGAACTTCATTACTTAATTTGCGATAAATTTGGGAATTCTGCTGTGATAGAGTTCAAGAACAATGAGATGTTGGTTTATCGTGGAGATGAATTTTCTATACCAGTCTTAGAAAATGATGTCTATTCTAAATCGCTCGAAAATTACAAAAACAACAACAGTTGTCGATTTACTACGGCAGCAAATATGATTAAAAATTATCATACAAAAAAAAGCAATTCTATTATTGATTACTCTTTTCAAATTTTGGACAGTGTTGTTTTAAATGGTTCTTGGTCAATTGTGTATGATGTAAAAAACATGAAAATTTATTTTAAAACGCTATCTAATCGTAAAATTCAAACCATCGATTTCTCCACATTTAAATACGATTGTAATAATGAATCTTTGATATATAATCTTAAAGAGCGAAAATCGGGGATTATTGATATGTTTTTTATTCCACTTAAACCAAAAATCAATAAAGACATCATTCAAAAAGCTCTTAAAAGTAGTAAAATTGATTTGCCGGGAAATATTAAATCCCAATTTTTTGAATATTATCAAGCGTGTGAATGTGGTAATAAAATATGACAATCAGCGACTTAACACCAATTCTTATTTCAAATTTATCCAACCAGTTGCATCCATCCTTTTTTGGCAAAATGGGTTAATTTCTTTCGGATAATAAATGCATATAATTTGAGCTTTTTATTAAAAATTGAAAGCAAATATTGCCCAAATTGAGCAGAAAATATTATTATCCACGACACTCTTTGGCGTGATCGCTTTGTAGTTTTGTTACAAAAAAAATCATGAGCAAAAACATCATCACGCAAATTCTTCGAAAACCCGAATACATCGACTTTGCTTTTGAGATTGAGGGTAAAATCGAGTTGCTGAAAACAGCAATTATGGATGAATTCAGAATCTCGCTGGTAAAACAATTGAAATCTGAAGAATGGATTGTGTTTGAGAACCTTGAATTTGGAAAAGCGAATGAGTATCTGGTGTTTTTTAAAGAGGGCTGGAAAAATCAGTTTGTATTATATTTCGAACGTCCTTTTGCTGAATTGAGAATCGGAATAAATCCTCAATTTCAAACAGACATCAACAAGGAGACAGATTTAATTCTTCGTGCGAAATTATCGGCGCTTCCAAGTTTGGAATTCCCCTCAAATAAATACTGGATTTGGTTGACCAACCTAGATTTTTCCAACCTTACTTGGAGCGAAATTTATAAAGGCAAACTCACAGAAATAACCAAGAAAAAAATTGATAAGATTTTAGAGATCATAAATTGACGAGCTGAGGTGTAGTTTTTAAAATTAGTCTATCCTTCAACCCACGCATAGAGCGCGGCAGGCTACGACAAGTCTATCCTTCGACAAGCTCAGGATGACACTTCGAAAAGCGTTAACACTCAAAACCTTAAGTTGCAAAAGTTGCTAAATTTTCGCACTGTCATTAATCCTTTATACCAATACTTATTTCAAATTAATTCAACGGATAATTTGGAATTTAGTATGGCCTGTCCTCGTAAAACGGGATTTAATGCTCGATGCGTAATATGATTTACAGAATTTAATTTTTCTCATTGGACTAAAGCATATTAGCATACGGTATAATTTACAAAAAACTTGGATGAAGTCTACCAATGACAGAATTACATACATACCTCATAAATAAACAATTGCAGATTTTTGGCAAATTCTCGGCAGGGAATATCGGATTAGTCTTTTCTTGAAGGGTTGACTAACATTTAATTTAGGGAACGAAAACCCTTTTAAGTAAAATGTTTTTTCTGTATTAAAAAAGACCGGTATGCTATCTCGACCGACCATGTTTAGCCCAACTTGATTAGTAGATATTTTCAAGGAAAATAGCTATCTAATTTAGTTGGGCTTAACCCTCGATTTCGCTTTTAATTGTATCTCCCAGAGATTATTTTCTTGCGAAATCGGGGTTTAGCGATTTTCGAAGTAAGTGGCTATCTAATTTATTTCAGTGAGTGTTTTGTCCCAGAGGGACAAGATGTCGGTAAAAAAATAGTTGATAGAATTTAAAACAAGTCCCATCGGGACGTAACCTTTTTTAAAAACACAAATTACAGGATGTTAGCAGGTTACGTACCTAACGGCACTTTGTTTTTCTGTCAGATATATTTTTTTTACCGACATTACGTCCCATACGGGACTTAAAAAGAATTACTGGAGTTTATCCCGCAAGGCGGGATGTCAAGACAAAAGTGACACTAAAAAAGAAAAATTTTCGAAGTAATGTTGTTTTCTGTATTAAAAAAGACTGGTATGCTATCTCGACCGACCTTGTCAAAAAAGCGTTAAGAACCGAGTCCCACTTTTCGGGACGAGCTCAATACGACCGATTAATAATAAAACATTCTCGTATTAAAAAGAGGTGATTTTACGGCCTGCCCTCGAATATCAAGAATAATCAAAATGT
>JBBRGJ010000009.1:0-44217 GCA_038240835.1 Bacteroidales bacterium
ACTTATCAAATTTTGGTGAGTATAAAATGTAGGTGTAATATTTCATTTTTGTCAGATGTAAATTTTATTTACAAAAAAGGAGTTACAATTTATTTCTAATTTGTAACTCCCTGATAATAAGTGGAGCATTACGGAATCGAACCGAAGACCTTTTGACTGCCAGTCAAACGCTCTAGCCAACTGAGCTAATGCCCCAAAACAATGAACGACAAAGGGACCCAAACGCTCTAGTCCCGAAAAATGCTCCGCCAAAAGGCGGATTAATTTGCTTTTTTTCGAGGATCCTCGAATTTTCTATCCCGATTGTAATCGGGATGTAAATTCGGGACCAACTGAGCTAATGCCCCAAAATTTAGAATTTTGTCTGTGGACAATTTTCTTAACTTGTGTGCAAATATACATTTTTTATTACATTTACACAAAATATTAAATTACAATGGAAGATAAAAGAGTGTTTTTGGCCATTCCAATAACTCCTTCGGAGGGTTATGTTGCCGTTTATGAGCGACTTAAACATCGGCTTAGGATGGATATGATTTCTTGGATTGAGCCAGGAATTGCTCACCTTACGTTGAAGTTTTTTGGAAAGACTTCTGATGCGCGAATTGAGAGCATTATAAAATCAATTCGAAAGGGAGTTTCTGAACAGCAAGGTTTTGATTTTGTCATCGATAAGATGGGTGCATTTGGGAGTAGCCATTCTCCCAAAGTAATTTGGTTTGGAGTGGAGCATCCCGAAAAAATCAATGAGTTGCACCAGCAAATAATGAAACACATTCGGGGCATTGGTTATTTTCCTGATCCGGGGAATTTTGTTCCTCATATTACCCTCGCAAGGGTAAAGAAATGTGACGATAAGCAGTGGTTCTGGAAATCGTTGGAGGAACATCAAAACAAGGATATCCAGCCTGTTTCTGTCGATAAGATTGTTCTTTATGAAAGTATTTTGCAACCGAAGGGCGCAATTCACCATGTAATTGAGGAGTTTCCTCTTAAATCTTATTGAAATTTTGAAGTAAAACTCGAATAATCAACACAATTCCAAATCCAAACAATAGAACTCCCACGGATTTATTGATAATAAAAAGAATTCTTCCTGAGAGGAGTCGTTTAATCTTGTTTGCAATAAAACATTTTAGAGTATCTGTGGACAATAAGGTAATCAGCGTAGAAGAGAAAAAGATGATGATATTCTCTTTGGTTTGCAGGTTTGCAGACATTCCCACAGAGACCATAATCCAGAAGAACCACACGAATGGGTTTGCGAAATTTAGCAAAAATCCTTTTATAATGTATGTGGCAGCTCTGCTAAATCGTTTGTCTATCTCTACTTCGTGAGGGTTATGAGAAATTTCTTTTTTAAGGAAGGTAAACAATCCAAACAGGATCAATATGATGCCGCCAATGATTCCAAATACTAGTTGGATTTTGGGCGAATCTATGATGTGGATTATTCCGAGGTTCACCATAAAAATTAATATCATATCACTCAAAGAGATGCCAATTGCTAATTGAAAACCTGCCTTAAATCCTCTATTAATACTTGTTTGTATCAACGAGAAAAAAGCTGGGCCAATCATAAATGCCAGTGTTATCCCTAAAATTATTCCTTCTATTATGGCTCTAATCATCATCTATTTATTTATGGTTGACAAATAAGTTAACCACGATTGGTATTTTTCTCCTTTTAGAACTCTCGGAAATTTGTTTTGACTTCCCTCTTTGCCATTAACTCTCATCCAATCGTAGAAAACATTGGGTGAAAGCACCTCGCAACTAATCTCTTTAATTGCTTCTAGTCGTTCTACTCGGTAGTCGTCGTTCATCTCTTTAAGGTAGTTGTCTATCTTTTCGGCAGCGAGCTCGTTTGATATAGGATTATTACATCCAATATACCATTTGTGCTCAAACATACTTCCTGCCTCCCTTTTAACGCCAGCTACCGTGAACTCTCTGATGTCGAGTTGCATTTCATCGTCGAGCATTTTTACAGCTTTTATTAAGTTGTCCACAGAGATGTGCTCGCCACAGAGATTTAAAAACTGTTTGGTCCGTCCAGTGATTTTTATTTCGTTGAGTTTCTTGTTGGTAAACTTGATGGTATCTCCAATTAAATATCTCCAAGCACCTGAGCAAGTGGAAATTAAAAGTGCATATTCTTCACTTTCAGTCACTTCGTCGATGGTTAATACCGTTGGATTTTCGATGATATTATTGTCTTCATCAAAATTATCTTTATTGAAAGGAACAAATTCGAAGAAAATTCCATTGTCGACAACAAGTTCCATCGAGTCAGTATTTGGGCGACTTTGATACGCAATAAATCCTTCCGAAGCCAAATACGTTTCCATGTAAGTGAGTGGTTTGCCCAACAATTTTTCGAAACTAGATTTATGTGGTGTAAATGAAACGCCCCCGTGGACAAAAATGGATAGATTAGGCCAGATGTCGTGAATATTATTTAAACTATAACGTTCAATAATTTTTTCTAATAATATTTGAAACCAAGCAGGAACTCCAACGATAACACCGATGTCCCACTTTGGAGCCATTTTAATAATCTCTTCTAGTTTAGTAGGCCAGTCGCGTTCGCGGGATATTCGGTTCCCTGGTTTGTAAAAATGTTCAAACCAAAATGGAATATTTCCTGTGGTAATTCCCGATAAATCGCCTGCGTAATAAGTGCCATTGAATTGCAGGTGAGTGCTTCCCCCTAACATTAAAGTGGGTTTTTCGAAAAATTCTGTAGGGAAATCATATTGTGATAAGGACAAGAGTTGGCGCACACTTGTTTTCTTTATGGCAGAAATCATCTCTCTTGTAACTGGAATATATTTGCTGCTTGCGCCGCTGGTTCCCGAACTCAATGCAAAGTGTTTCACCTGCTTTGGCCAGCAAACATAACTTTCGCCATTAAGCGAACGATACCACCAATCGCGATAAATTTTATCATAATCGTATACGGGGACATTGCGTTGAAATTCTTTCACAAAATCTTTGCTCTCCAATATCTTTACAAATTTGAATTTATCGCCAAAAGATGTGTCACAGGCTTGAAGTAAGAGTTTTTTTAGTGTCTTCTTCTGCAGGGACATAGCCCCTTTTTTTTGCCTTGACATTCGAAGATATTCTTTCGGAAATTTGCTTCTAATTGAGATGCCTCGTTTAATAATTGAACCTACAATTGCCATAATTAATTAATTTCTGAGTCCAAAATTACGAAAAATGTTTTTAAACAAAATCATTATCACTTATAATTCAATGTTTTTATATAATTTTGTAATAATCACAAACAATAAAACGATGAAACAAAGCAATACAAAGTGGCTATTCAGAATCCCATTAATCATCCTTGCTGTTGTGATTCTGTATTTTGGAATGGCTATTTTGGTTGCATATATCACTGATTATAAACCTCAACTGAGCGAAAAGTTGCCGATAATAGCACAAGGTTCCGAAAAAAATATTTCAGAATCGGAGCATGAATTTTCTATTTTATCTTGGAATATTGGTTATTGTGGTTTGGGCGAAGAACAAGATTTTTTTTATGATGGCGGCAAGATGGTCAATCCTTCGTCGGAACTTTATCAAAAATATCTCAATGGAATCTTTAATATTCTGAAAAAACTCGATTATTTAGATTTTATTATGCTTCAGGAGGTAGATATTGAATCTAAACGAACGTTGCGAACCAATCAAGTGGATGCAATTGCTGAAGGATTATCAAAAATGTCGCATGTAACTGCGCTTAATTATGATGTAAAATATGTGCCAATTCCTGTGTTAAGTCCCATGGGAAGAGTAAAAGCCGGAATGGTTACGCTCTCTCGTTATTTGCCTTTTGCGGCAGATAGAGTTGGATTTGATGCTAATTTTAATTGGTGGAAACGGATTTTTATGTTAGATCGTTGCATCATCGTTACCCGCCACAAGCTCGCTTCGGGCAAAGAGTTGGTAATGATTAATGTTCATAATTCCGCTTTTGATGATGAGAATGTGATTAAACCGATTGAATTGAACACCATCAAAACATTGATGATGAAGGAGTATCAACGGGGAAATTTTGTAATTGCTGGCGGCGATTGGAATCAGAATCCGCCTAAATTTGATCCCAAATCAATTGATAAATCGTGGAATCCTACCACCATCAAGCCTTTAATCTCAGAAACATTGTTTCCATCCGATTGGAAATGGGTTTTTTCGAATACCTTGCCTTCCAATCGATTTAACGATAAACCTTACAAAAAAGGGGAGAACAAGACCACCATCATCGATTTCTTTTTAGTCTCGCCCAATGTGACAGTAAATTCCATTGAGACGATAAATTTAGATTTCAAACTATCCGATCATCAACCCATATTAATGACTTTTGACATTGCGCCAGACACCACAGCCGTGATGGAAAAGGAATAATCAATCTTTTAAAATGTTTTCATGAAACTTAGAATAGACAGAACGAAACAAATAGTGCAGGGCGATAAAAAAGTAATTCGTGCTTGGATTATGTACGATTGGGCAAATTCCGTGTATCAACTTACAGTATTGTCTGTAGTTTTTCCTGTTTTTTACGAAAAAATGACCTCTTCGGGAGGCTCTTCGGTGGTCTCTTTCTTCGGATTCGAAATCATCAATTCGGTGCTCTATTCGTGGGCGATTGCACTCTCTTACTTGGTGGTCGCTATTTTTTCTCCATTCTTTTCATCCATTGCCGATTTTACGGGTAGGCGACGAGCTTTTATGCGCTTTTTCACCTTACTGGGAGCCACTTCATGCGGATTGATGTTTTTCTTTACCAAGCAAAACTTGGAATTTGGAATCATCATGTTCGTCTTGGCCACCATTGGTTACACCGGAAGTATTGTTTTTTACAACTCCTTTTTGCCTGTAATTGCACCGCCCGAGGATCAAGATAGAATTAGTGCCAACGGTTTTGCTATGGGATATTTGGGTGGCGTAGTATTGCTCCTTTTTAATTTGGGAATGATTCTTAAACCAGATTTCTTTGGAATAACAGATAAAACATTGCCTGCTCGTATCTCTTTTGTCACCGTGGCCGTTTGGTGGATTGGGTTTTCGATGATTACTTTTTTGAAACTTCCCAAATACACCTTAGGACATCGATCCAAAAAGGGAAAAACAATACTGAAAGGATACGAAGAACTTAAAAAAGTTTTTCATCAAGTGATGAAGATGCCCAAGATGAAAGTTTTTCTATTCGCATATCTTTTTATGACCATGGGTGTACTAAATGTGATGTTTATGTCGGCTATTTACGGTAAAAAAGAGTTGCTTTTAGACGATAAAGTTCTTATTCCAATCATTTTGTTGATTCAATTATTGGGAATGGTTGGAGCTTGGATGTTTGTGAGAATTTCTAAACGAATTGGCAACATCAAATCGTTGATTATATCTATGATTGGTTGGGTACTGGTTGTTTTTGGAGCATATATCATCACGGGAGCTATTGGCTTTACAATTGTTGCGTTTTTTGTAGGATTGGTCATGGGCGGAAGTCAGGCCATTGCTCGTTCTACCTATTCCAAAATGATTCCTGCAGATACCCACGATCACACTTCCTTTTTTAGTTTTTACGATGTGATGGAAAAAGTAGCCACCGTAGTGGGAACCTTCAGTTTTGGAATCATCGAAGCCATCACAGGTAGCATGAGAATGTCGGTATTAGCCGTGGATTTCTTTTTCTTTATTGCCTTAATGCTTTTTGTTCGGTTGTTGATTTTAAATAAACGGGAAAAGATAGCAACGTGAAAAGATAGATAGCAGTGTGAAATGTGAAAAGAAGAGCGCGAAGCGGGACTGGAGATACAATTTTACCGCCAAGTAAGAACTTCTGGCTATGACACAAAAGACATTTATCTACCAGCATGCTAGGTAGACTAACACTTCTTAATTCTTACTTCTTGCTTCTGTATTCCTCTTCTTCTTCTTCTTCTTCTTCTTCTTATGTGCACTTTTGTCTACCTAGAAAACTGGTAGATAAATGACTTATGTGGTTCAATCTGTATTTTTCTTTCTTACTTCTTGCTTCTGTATTCTTACTTCCTTCTTCCTTCTTCCCCCTTTCACGTTTCACGAAGTATCTTTTCACATTTCTCGTTCTCTACTTTTTCGAAAACCAATCATACAACACCACCGAAGTTGCAATGGCTGCATTGAGTGATTCGGGACCAGCTACTCCATCATTGAGTTGATTTCCGGGAATTGCAATGCGTTGATCGGTTAGCATTTCCACTTCTGGACTGATTCCGTGGGCTTCGTTTCCAATTATAAAGGCACTTTTAGGGACGAATTTCAAGTTATTTATTGAATTTCCGTTCATAAATGTTCCGTAAAATGTATAGTTGGATTTGTTGGCAAGAATAAATTCTGGGAGAGATTGGTAGGAGATTTTCACACGCATAATTGAACCCATAGTCGATTGAATTACTTTTGAATTATAGCAATCCACTGTGTTTGGGGAACAGATAATCTGTTTAATCCCAAACCAATCGGCAGTTCTTATAATTGTTCCCAAGTTGCCCGGGTCTCTAATATCGTCGAGCAGAAGAATGGAATCATTATTTTGTGCAATGTCATGAGCAAGGTTGGGTTGATGAAAAACGGCTAAAATAGGAGAGGGACTGGAAAGTCCGGTGATTCGTTCCATTTCGGATTCTGAAATTTCGAGTGGCGATAGATTTAAATCAATCAGAACTTCTGGATGCTCTATCACCCACTTTTTGGTCACCAACAGTTGGTTTATTGAGCCACCAGACTTAATTAAATCCGTCACCAATTTTGTTCCTTCTGCCACAAAAAGTTTAAACTCATCGCGTTCGCTCTTTTTGTGCAGTGATTTTATAAATTTCAGTTCGTTTTTCGATATCATAATCATCTAATTGTGGTGCAAAATTACTCTTTTTTTTATCTTTGGTCTCTTTTCGATGATTTTCAGCTGTTGAAACTTGTGATTTTTCTTTCATTTGTGTGGAAAAATGGAGTAAGAACCCTTTGTGTCCCAACATAAACTTTTGGCTGTGTCACAACCGATTCCCGCTTTACGGGATGAGCTCATGAGTTCATTTTATTATAGAATACTTTACGAATAAAGGTACACAAAGGATCACAAAGTTTCACAAAGAGAAATACATAAAATTGGAAAGTGAGTTTCTTCACTTCTTTGGGACAAGGTGACAAAGAAATAAACATATTCATTAATAACAAAAAGTTTATCTTCATTCAATAATCGCATTTTCACGCAATAGACTCTACCGTCCATCGGTATGTAATAATGCCAAGTTTGCAATGTATTACTTCCAATTTTGAGTTTTTCGGCTTTAAAAAGGTTAAATTTCATCAAAAAAATAATCTTTTTTGATGTTTGATGTAATAATTGACTATTTTTATGGTCGAATTAACATAAATCAATAAAATTAAAAAAATAGATAAAATGGCAAAAGAGATTTGTAATTTAGAGCCTAAGGCTTTATGGGAAAATTTTTATAACATGTGTCAAATTCCTCACCCTTCAAAACATGAAGAAAAAATTCGTGCTTTTATGGTTGAATTTGGTAAAGGTTTAGGATTAGAAACTATTGTTGACGAAATTGGCAATGTGATTATTCGCAAACCCGCTACTCCTGGAATGGAAAATCGTAAAGGGATCGTTTTGCAAGGTCACATGGATATGGTTCCTCAAAAAAACAATGATAAAGTTCACGATTTTGAAAAAGATCCTATCGAAACAATCATTGGCGACGATGGTTGGGTGAAAGCAAATGGAACTACACTTGGTGCTGATAATGGAATTGGATGTGCTGCTGCTATGGCTGTTTTGCAAAGCAAAGACATCGCTCACGGACCGATTGAAGTACTTGTTACAACCGACGAAGAAACTGGTATGACTGGTGCTTTTGGACTTCAACCCAATGTGTTAAAAGGAGATATTTTGTTAAACCTTGATTCCGAAGACGAAGGCGAACTTTATGTAGGTTGTGCTGGTGGAATCGACGGAGAATTTGTTTTTGATTATAAATCAGAAGCGGTTCCTGCCAATTACGAGACTTTTAAAGTAAGCATTGGTGGATTAAAAGGTGGACACTCTGGAATGGATATCGTTTTGGGATTAGGAAACGCTAATAAATTAATTATTAGATTCTTACACCAAGCAATTGATAAATTCTCTTTACGTTTGGCATCCATCGTAGGTGGTAGTTTGCGCAATGCAATTCCTCGCGAAGCATCTGCTGTATTTATGGCACCAAAAGGTCGTTCGGAAGAGATTAAACAATTTATGTTTGAGTTTTTCGACATCACATCTGCTGAACTTTCAATCAGCGAACCTGATTATAAAATGACGATTGAGCCTGAAGCAACTCCTGAATTTGTGATTGATGCAGATGCTGCTAATCGTGCTATTAAAGCCATCTATGCTTGTCCAAACGGAGTTATCCGCATGAGCGATGCGATGGTGGGTTTGGTAGAAACTTCAACTAACTTGGCTATTGTTTCGACCGCAAACAACAAAATAACCATTAATTGCTTGTTACGTAGTTCTGTAAACAGTGCAAAAGACGATTTGGCCACCATGATGGCGTGTACTTTCGAATTGGCTGGTGCCAAAATCGTATTTGAAGGTGCTTATCCTGGTTGGAAACCAAATCCAAATTCTCAAATTTTAGAAATTGCGAAAAAAGTGTACAACGATAAATATGGAAAAGTTCCAGAAATTAAAGCAATTCACGCTGGTTTAGAGTGTGGTTTATTAGGTGATGTTTATCCAAAATGGGATATGTTGTCTTTTGGACCAACCATTCGTAATCCTCACTCACCTCGCGAAAGGGTAAATATTGCAAGCGTGGGAATGTTCTGGAATTACCTAGTGGAAATTTTGAAAAATGCTCCTGTAAAATAATTTTTTTTAAAGAGGAGTTGTCGGATATTCCCCGTAAATTTGGTCGATAACATTTGTAATTTTAGAATTGATTTTTTAAATACAAAACAATTGATTGATTTTCGTGTTCTATCGACAACTCTTCTTCTTTTTCTTGTTCAGGATTCGTTTAAATATAAAAAAAATGAACTAAATCATGTTTTTGCAGGATAAGTTTCAAGGAATCATAAAATCATTAATAAATAATAGCGTATGAAAAAAATAGTTTTAATGTTTGCTTTATTAGGTGGCATCATAGCAGTTTCTGCTCAATATAATGTTTCTACCGCGATGCAGTATTACAAAAGAGGAATGCTTTTAGTTCAAAAACAAAATTACTCCAATGCAGTTGAAGTTTTTAGTGCAAGCATTAAAGAGAATCCCAATTTGGGCATTGCTTATTATCAAAGAGGTCTGGCAAAAGTCAATTCCAATGCAAAAAACCATAGCTCAGAATTTACCGATGCGTATGATGATTTTGCAAAAGCAGAACAATTTGGCGTTAAGGTTCCTGCAAAATACAAAAGCAAAGTTCCGGACAAGAATAAATAACCCCTCTTAACTCTAATCAATCTAAACTAATGTTATTATGAAAAGCAAGATATCACTAGCTGTGATGCTATTTATGTTCCTTACTTCGTTCTCTTACGGACAACTTACTCAGGGTTCAATAATGGGAGGTGCAGGTATCTCTTCAAGTTGGGGATCTGTTACGACTAATCCCTTTGACAAATCTAAATTTATCTTAGGAATCACTCCAAGTGCGGGTTACTTTTTTGCCGATAAAATGGTAATTGGGTTATCTGCCCCTGTTCAAATAATTCGTCCAGTAGGTATCAACACGGGCGTTTTTGGCCTAAGTCCATTCTTTAGATTGTATTTTGGTGACTATACTTATTTTAAATTTTTCATGGTAGCCAAGGCTGGTTACAATGACATTACTAAATTGGTGATGGGCAACCAATTGCCTACCGAAAATACTACTGCTTATTTTGGCGGTGGAGTCAGTTTTTTCTTCAGTAAACAAATTGCAATTGAAGGAATTTTAAAATACGAAGGCACCTACTCCGAATATTCCGATCCAGCGTCTTCAATTGGTGGCGAAATAGGAATTCAATATTTCTTCTCGATGGGGAATGCCAAAAAGAAAAAATAGATTGATTATCTCTCGATATTTGAAAACCTGTTCCGTAATACTTAAAGGAGCAGGTTTTTTTGATGGTTAAAAACGGTAGTTTGAAGTTTAAAACCATGGTTTGGTAGAAAAAATAAAATAAAGTGGTGATTTTTCAAAAGAGTTACGTATTTTTACAATCTAAAAATTTGAATCATGGAATGGCTTAGAAAATTTATCATCGCTTTAGTGACAATGTTGATTTTGTTGATTTCGCAATTATTTGGTCAGCAGATGGATAAGAACACAACATGGAACTTGCAAAAGTGTGTGGATTATGCGTTGCAAAATAATATTCAAATTAAACAACAACTTCTCAATGAGGAGATTTCTCGCCAAGAGCTTTTAAGAAGCAAATATTCTCTGTTGCCCAGTTTAAATGCAAGTGCATCGCATGGCTACAACTGGGGACGCTCAGTGGATAGATATACCAACCAGTTTTCGGAGTTACAAGTTCAGTCTAATAACTTCTATTTATCGAGTCAGGTGACTCTTTTTAGTGGTTTCCAACAGTTTAACAATGTCCGCCAAGCAAATCTGTCGATGGAAGCTTCTAAATTTGATTCTCAAAAGTTTAAAAACGACATGGCTTTAGGCATTGCCGCTGCCTATTTGAATATTCTTTTTTCTAAATCGTTGGTAGAAAATGCGATAACTCAAAAGCAAACAACTTCGGTGCAATTGGAGAGAACCAAGAAAATGGTGGCTGTGGGTGCATTGCCCGAGTTGAGTTTGTTGAATATTGAAGCTCAATTTGCCTCAGAAGATTTGCAGTTAACGAATTACGAAAACCAACTTTCGATTGCTTATCTAACGCTTACCCAAATGTTGGATCTTAAAGCCACCGATGGGTTTGACATTGAAGTTCCCGAAATTGTCGTAAAAGGTAAACCTGAAATGATTTTATCCGCCATGGATATTTATAAAACTTCGCTTACCAAAATGCCCGAAATTCAAGCGTCTGAAATAAGAGAACGTATTGCTTTTAAAGGATTGCAAATTGCACGAAGTGGATTTAGTCCTACCTTGACTCTGCAAGGCTCTTTGGGGACGGGTTACTCTAGTGGAAGTCAGGTGGTTGATGGTGTTTCGCTTTCGGGTTATCAGCCCATTGGTGTGGTGGAAGGGACGTTGCAGCAGGTAATAGCTCCTACTTATGTTTATAACTTTGCCACAAAGTCGTTCAACGATCAGATCAATGATAACTTTTCAAAATCACTTTCGTTTAACCTTTCAGTTCCAATTTTTAATGGATATCAAGTTCGTTCATCGGTTAATCGTGCGAAGATTAGTTATCAGATGTCACAATACAATACGGAATTACAAAAAAATCAACTTTTTAAAAGTATTCAGCAAGCATATAGTGATGCTCATGCAGCACTCAAAAAGTATTACTCTGCCGAAAAAGCAGTAAAGGCCTATCAGTCTACTTTTAACTTGATTAATCAAAAATATGAATTAGGAGGTGTTAGCTTTTATGAATTTTCAGATGCAAAATCTAAATATTCTAGGGCTGTGAATGAGTTTATTCAAGCAAAATTCGATTATATATTCAAAACAAAAATTATTGATTTCTATATAGGAAATCCAATTAATTTAGACAATCAATGAGAATAAGAAACTGTTTTATTCCAACGTTTATCCGCTTAGAATAACAAGCCAATGTTGGAATAAAAAAGAAGTTGGAAATTTTCAAAACAAAAAGAAAAATGAAGAAAAAGAAGATCATAATTTGGAGCATAGTTGGCGCGGTATTGCTAATTATTTTATTAGTTATTCTTAAAAAATCTGGGGTTATTGGTGCGAGTAAAAACATAAAAGTAACCACTGAAGTTGCCGCAAAAAGGTCTATTATTGAGACCGTAACTGCCAACGGGAAGATTCAACCGGAAAAAGAGATCATTATCAATCCTGATGCATCGGGAGAGATTGTGGATATTTTTGTGAAAGAGGGCGATTTGGTCAAAAAAGGGGCTCTGTTGGCAAAAATAAAACCCGATATCTATGAATCTACGTACGACCGAATGCAAGCATCGGTGAGTGCTCAATATGCATCCTTGGCAAATGCCAAAGCAAGACAAGCTCAAACGGAAGCACAGTTTATTTCCACTGAATTGAATTACAAGAGAAACCAGAAGTTGTGGGAACAAAAAGTAATTTCGGATGCGGAATGGGAGGGAATTACTTCTCAATTTAAAGTGGCAAAAGCGGAAGTAGAAGCGGCTAAGCAAAGTGTAGTGGGTGCTGATTTTGGTGTGAAAAGTGCGCAAGCAGGCGCCAAAGAAGCTCGTGATAATTTATATAAAACCGCCGTGTATGCACCCATGGATGGAACTATTTCTAAGTTGACTAAAGAAAAAGGGGAACGTGTGTCTGGAGCTTCTCAGTTCTCTGCAGGGACTGAAATTATGCGTATTGCCGATTTGCAATTCATGGAAGTGCGTGTAAATGTGAATGAAAATGATGTGGTGAAAGTGTCACTTAACGATACCACGGAGGTAGAGGTAGATGCTTATCCAAATAGAAAATTTAAAGGAGTGGTTACCTCCATTGCTAATTCTGCAACTCTCAGTGCAAGTGGGACTTTTTCGTCGGATCAGGTGACTAATTTTGAAGTAAAAATTAGAATATTGCCAGAATCTTATTCTGATCTTATTCGTCCAGATAAACCTTATTTGTCCCCATTCCGCCCAGGAATGTCAGCAGCAGTTGAGATTATCACCAAAAAGATAGACAATGCCCTCTGTGTCCCCGTGCAAGCGGTTACCACTCGCGATGATACTACTTCTAGCGTTAGAGCGGTTGCCTTAAAACAAGTGGAAAAGAAAGAGGGAAGTAAATCAAAAGACAAATCTTATGTGGAGTATGTTTTTGTCTACGAAAATGGAAAAGCGAATTTAAAACAGGTAAAAACTGGAGTTCAGGATAATTTGTATATCCAAATATTAGAGGGAATCTCCGATGGCGCTGAAGTGATATCGGGTCCGTTTAATATTATCTCCAAAGATTTGATTAATGGGTCGAAAGTCGAAAAGGTTGATAAATCAGCTTTGTACAAAGATGGACCGAAAAAGTAATACGTTAATGATAAAGATTCTTTGCATAGAAACAGCTACTGATATTTGTTCGGTGGCTGTTTCCATTGACGGGGTTTTAGCTAGTTTGGTGGAATCAAACGATCAAAATTCTCATAGCGAAAAACTAACCGTTTTTATAGAAGAAGCACTGGCAAAAGCTGGCGTTCCGCTCACTGAACTTAGCGCTGTGGCTGTAAGCATGGGACCTGGTTCATACACTGGACTTAGAATTGGAGTCTCTACCGCCAAAGGGTTTTGCTTTGGACTGAATATTCCTCTAATTGCTATTCCTACCCTCCAATCCATTGCATGGGGCGCTAAAAAGTTTATGCCAGAAAATACAGAAGTAATTATTCCAATGATTGATGCACGCCGAATGGAGGTGTACAATGCTCATTACTCTTCCGAAATATTGCCACTAAACGAGGTGAAAGCAACGGTGATTGATGATGAATACATTGCTCAATTTGATTCTTCGAAAAACACATTGTTGTGTGGAAATGGTGCGTTTAAATGTGTAGAATCTATGGGAAGTTTGCCAAATATTACCATCGTAAATTCGCACTGTTCCGCTGAAAATATGATATTGTTGGCACAACAGAAATTTGATCGTGAAGAGTTTGAAAGTGTACCTTACTTCGAACCATTTTATTTAAAAGATTATATCGCCGCTCAATCGTATGTTAAAGGACTTAGATAATATAGAACTAAAGAAACATCGCATCATTGCGCTGGTGGATCATACCGAGTTTGGGATGGTATCACTTGCGCATGGGTTTAAGTTTGCGCAAATCTTTAGAGCAGACTTATGCATCATCGAACCTGATAAAAGTTCTCCAAATACCAAAATTATGGAGGCCGTTGAGTTACTAAACTCTCAATGTGATTCCGAAAAACAGATCACGATTCTTACGCCAGATTTGAAAGGGTCGATTAAGAAAAATCTCTTCCATTATGCAGAAACCGAAGATGCAATCATCTTAGTTCTTCCTGCGTCCAGAGTCAAGGACGAAACGTTGTATACTCATAAATCAGGATTAAAATTGATTCAAAAAAGCAGAATTCCATGTGTGGTGACTGGCTTGATAAAACCCACTGAAGATGCTTATAAAAACATCGTTTTACCGTTGGATTCACTTCGATTATCAAAGGAGAAATCTCTATGGGCTGGATATTTTAGCCGATTTTACAAAGCAAAAGTCCATGTGTTAATTGCATCTTACAGGGACGACTATTTGGTGAATAAAGTGATGGGAAACTTGAAGTTTACTCAGAAAATTTATGCCAATCTAGAAATAGATTATCAAATTCACAATGTCGGTGAAATTGAACAAGACATCGACGAATTTGCTCTTTCCTACGCTCCAAAAGTCAATGGAACCTTGGTTTTAGTAATGACCACCCGATTTTTTACTTTTTTTGACCTTTTTTTAGGACCACCAGAGTTAAAAGTAATTGCAAATTCGCAACAAATGCCTGTAATGTGTATTAATCAGCGGGATGACTTGTATGTTTTGTGCACTTGATTCAGTTAACAGTTAGCAGTGATCAGTTAACAGTTATCAGTGATCAGGGGCGTCCCTTATTTTTTTTCAAAATTCGTGGATCTACGAAAGCTCGTATGAGGAAGTGGCCGAGTAACTGAGTAGCCGAGTAGCCAAGTGCGCAAGCGAGTCTTGCTTCGCGTTTGGACTCGCTTGCGCATCGTCGCTTCGCGCTTCACTCGTTACTTTCTTCAGACTCGCTTGCGCATCGTCGCTTCGCGCGTCACCCCGTTACTCCGTCACCCCGTCACTTTCCTCACCTTCTTTTCTTTTAAAGGAAAATTTCCAAAACTGGTTTACGAAAAGCAAAAAGCATTACTTTTGTCTATCTTACATTTATATTATGACAACAACTCCTTTTTTACAGCAGGTGGCTTGCGATTTAATTGCCAAATACGACGATAATTTGCGCCATATTACCGTGGTGGTTCCTTCGCAACGTGCACATAAGTTTTTACTTTCATATTTGAGTAAGGAGTTGAAAAAGACCTTTATTGCGCCTAAGATTATCACCATTGATGAGTTTATGACCTCAGTTTCGGGATTGAAAACCATTGATAATATGCAACTTCTACTCGAAATGTTTATCTTGAATAAAGAGTTTAACCCATTGGGTGATAATGATATGATAAAGTTTTCGGGATGGGCGCAACAGTTTTTAGGCGACATTAACGACATCGATATGCACTTGGTGGATGCAAAATCACTTTTCACCACTATTGCCGATGTAAAAGAGCTTGCACTGTTTGGAGTTCCCGAAATAGAGCGCACTGCTCGCCAGATTGCTTGGTTGCAGTTTTTTAAAAACTTATACTCTTTTTACGACCAGTTTAATATTTCGCTGCTCCAAAGACACTGTGGTTATCAAGGTATGATTTTCCGATTTGTGGCAGATCATATCCATGAAATTGTCGGTGATTTAAAGAACGATAAATTTGTTTTCTGTGGATTTAATGCTCTCACCGAGTCGGAGAAAAAAATATTCGGAGTTCTGATTCATGAGCAAATTGCTGAGGTTTATTGGGATGCAGATACCTACTATTTAAACAATCCCATGCGCGATGCAGGAAAGTTTTTACGAGATAATTTCAAGGAGCTTAAGATTTCCAATCCTACTTTTATTGGGAATTATTTCAACGAATCTTCAAAAGAAATCACCGTTGTATCGGCACAAAATAATATTGCTCAAGCTAAATACGCAGGAGAACTTCTGACCAATATGAGCGCAGAAGAACTCAATAATACAGTGATTGTTCCTGCCGATGAGAGTTTGCTGGTTCCTTTGTTAAACTCCATTTCAATTCCCGAAATCAACATTACCATGGGCTTGCCCGTTTCGCAAACTCATCTGTATAATCTGTTTATTTTGATGTTCGAAATGCAACAAAATGTTCATCGTACGGCAGTGCTTAAATCGAGAAATAAAAATAAAATATACGTAAAAGATGTTTTGGCCATTTTGGGACATGTTTATTGTGTCGAATTTTGCAGACAAAGGGGCGTGAATTCTGATAATTTATTAGAAGATATTCAGCGATCTAAAAGAGTGTTTTACACCCTTGAAGAGCTGTTGGAATTCCCAAATATTCTACTAATTTCGGATTTTGCGAATGAAGCGTTTTTGATTTGGAATTCTTCTACGGATGCAGTCTCTTCGATGAAGAGATTGATAGAATTGATTGCATCTTCGGTGTTGGAGAATGAAAATGCAACGGAGAAAACACCCGATAAACAGATATTTTCAAATTCGTATTATTCACTTCTCAAAGTCTTCGATCGCCTTGCTGAAGCATGTTCCCTTTATGGTGAAGTGATTGATGTGGCTAATCTCTATTTCCTTTTTGAATCGGAAGCCAAAAAAGAGACGTTGTCGTTTAAAGGCGATGCCAAAAATGGATTGCAAATAATGGGAGTGTTGGAGACTAGAACGTTAGATTTTGAAAATGTCATTTTCTTGTCTGTGAATGAAGGGGTACTTCCTTCTGGCAAAACCATTAACTCGTTGATCCCATTTGATGTGAAACGACATTTTCATTTGCCTTCGTATCAGTACAAAGATGCCGTGTTTTCGTATCACTTTTCCCGACTTATTCAGCGTGCTAAAAATGTACATATTCTTTATAATTCGAGTTTGGCTGATGGAAAATCAGAGTGTAGTAGATTTGTAAACCAGTTGGTTTATGAGTTGCCAAAGGAGAACCCAAATGTTGTCATTCGTCAAAAAACGATTCGTGTGGAGGCTGATATTCTGAGCGATTTTCCCATTGTAATTGTGAAAGATGAGCAGGTAATGAAAGCGATCAGGGCCATTTCACAGTTTTCGCCCAGCTCGCTGAGTAAATATATCAATTGTCCGTTGCAATTTTATTTTACCAAGGTGCAGAGAATTAAAGTGTTGGACGAACTCTTGGACTCGGCAGATGATTCTACCTTGGGAAATGTTGTCCATGGCGTAATGGAAGAGATATATACTCCTCAGATAAACTCTGTGATTCAGATTAATCCAGCAATTTTTAAAAAAATAGATTCACTCGTTGATGCGCATTTTGGCAACTCTACCAATAAAGTTGTATTATCTAAAGAGGATCTTCAACATGGTAAGAATCTTTTGGTAAGAGAGATCGCATTAAGATACATCGAAAACATATTGAAAGCCGATCAACAGAGCGAATTTCCGATGACGTTGAGGTTTTTGGAGAAAGAGCTAACATTTACAATGACGCTCGACGAAGGTGTTGCCAAAATCTTTGGAACTGCGGATAGAATAGACGAATATGCCGATGGAACTACTCGAATTATAGATTATAAAACAGGAAATGTAGATCCAAAATCATTAATTGTAAAAGAATTAAATGAGCTTTTTACGAAATCAACCAACGGAAAAGCTTTTCAATTAATGATGTATGCGCTGATGTATCGCAAGTCAATTTCGGATAAAAAACCAGTCTGCAGTGGGATTTTTAGCACACGAAATAGTAAAACTCCGTTTACTCCATTAATAGTTGACGGTTCCGAAATTATTGCCGATGATGCGATTGAGGAGTTTGAAAAAGGGTTGAAATTAATGTTGGAAGAGATTTTTAATCCAGACATCGATTTTGTACAAACTCCCAATCTGATCAATTGCTCCTATTGTGATTATAAGACAATTTGTAATCGGTAGGACTTTAATCTCATTTAATTCTTAGATTATTTTCCAAAACAATTTCTTTTCCTTGTCTCTTTGGGATTTATTTCTAAATTTGTATTATTAAAAAAAGAAAACGATGAATATAAAAGTAGGAACCAGAGTTGACCATGAAAGATATGGCGAAGGCATAGTTAGTTTTGACAGCATCAGTATATGCAAAATTATTTTTATCAGAGGGGGCGAAATTCAGTTTTCAAAAACCAACTTAGAGCTTACAATAATCAGCGACTCCGAGGAAGAAGAAGAGAACTCCTCTGGTTTGCAGTTGTCTGATATTGAGAGTGTTTTGGAAGGAGTTTTAAATAGATACAATGGTACTGGACAAATTGTTCCCCTTGGCGATAAGTGGAATGATGGCATGATGACATTGCAACCCGCTGATTTAAATCTTAAACCAAAAGAGGTTCCCATCGAAGCTTTTTTTCATAAAATAGTGATGCTTAGAGACCGTTTGCGTGTTTTGGAACAACAAATAAATTCGCACGCAAAACTTACCGACGAAGATAAAGTAAACATGCAACAGTACATTACTCGCTGTTACGGAAGTCTGACCACATTCAACATTTTGTTTGCCGAAAAAGAGCACTATTTTGTGGGACAAAAAGGGGACTAGAAATTATTTCTTTTAAGGACACATCACATCCACTCTCGGATTTCCCTTTTTTAATCCCAATTTTCGTGCTGTTTGTAAGTCGTTGCACCCAATGTCTTTTTGACCATTCAGCAAATAGAATGTTCCTCGGTTGTAGTAATATTTGGCTTTTTTGGGTTGCAACGCTATGGCTTTGTTATGATCATCCAAAATGGTGGAATCTCGTTTGAACGTTTTTGCGATGGCTCTATTCGAAAAAGCGTCAGCATAATCGGGTTTTATCAATATTGCTTTGTTCAAATCTACTAGTGCCAATTCTAACTTTCCTATGGAGATATTGATTGTAGCGCGATTGTTTAGCGAATACGCTGAGTTTGGATTTATAAGAATGCTTTGGTTAAAATCTTCAAGCGCACGATTATAGTCCCCCTGATTGAAATAAGCCGTCCCCCGATTATTTAGAGCTACATACGAATTGGGATATTTTTCAATCACATCACTATTTACAGTAATGGGATTTGTGAATACTTCAATTCTTGATACAGTTGATATTGCCATAACTATGAGGAAAACAGCAATGATTCCTAACGTTGTTTTTTGATACTTTTTGTGAATGTTTGTTGCCAAATGTGCAATCAATATTCCAATTCCAATGATGGGCATATAGAGGTAATGATCGTTGATTAATCCATAAGAGTTTGGGAATAACTGTAACATTAAGACCAAGTTTATGGAGAAGAACAGCAGGCCAAAGAGGATGGTTTTTTGATTGTGTTTGTACAACCAATACATCGAATAAAGTATTCCCAAAACGAAGAAAATGGAAATATAGGCTAATATTGGAATTGTCGCAGGATAAGGATGTATCAATGATAGATGGTTTGGGATAAACAGTTGATAAAAGTACATCACAAAACCATAACAAGCATAAATAACTCTATCTATATATGACATTTGCAATATTTCGTCGGTAATCCTAAATTCGGTTGATGCCTGTTTTACAACTACTGCCATAATTCCAAAGATAATTGTCAGAATTATGTAAGGGATTTTCTCTAGGATATTCTTTTTTGTGATCACTTTCAGTCCCATATAGTAGTCGATTGCAAATAATACAAACGGCAACAATAATGCTTGAGTTTTGCTTAACAGCGAAAGCAAAAAGCATCCAATTGAAAGGATAAGCCATTGACTTTTTTGTTTCGCTTTGTAGGTAACATAAAACAACATTGAAGCAATCGCAAAAAGAGAAAACAGCAAATCGCGCCGACCAGAAATATAGGTAACACTTTCAACTTGGGCGGGGTGTAGACTGAAAAAGAGTGTGACAATCGCTGTAAATAACAAGTTTTTGGAGAGCGAAAATATCAGTAAAAACACAAGCAATACCATCGCCAGATGAAATATTATATTGGTAAAGTGATAAGGTTTTGGATTCATTTTGGCTTGTGAGTAATTCATCGAGAACGATAATGCAGTGAGTGGAGCGTAAACGCCATGAGTCTCTCCTTTGGTAAATGATTGTTTGATATTGTTGCTATTCAGGGCGATGTTTGGGTTTTCTGTCACATATACGGAGTCGTCCCATTCGGCAAATCCACATTTTAAACTTGGGTAAAAAACGATTAGGTTCAGTAGTAATATTCCAAACAATACGACTCTTTTAATCGTTTGATTCTCTTTTTTTATGAGTGTTTTAGTCGGTTGTTTCAGGCTCTTCTTTGTCATAAATTGTTGTGTTTCTGATTGTAAAAGTAATGAAATAATGGATTTATTACTATAGTCAGAAAAAAAAATAGTTATTTTTTAAAAAAATACAAGAAATAAAAAAAAGACCTAAGTGCGAACAAAGGTCTTTTTTTTTAGATCGAAAAATATAATTTATTTTTGAATACAGATTCTGGCATCCACGGCAACTACTCTATCAGGTTTACCTAGCAATGGGTTTAAATCCATTTCGGTAATTTCTGGAGCAGCCAATAGGAGTGCGGAGACTTTGGTGATGATTTCGCCAAACTTATCCTCGTTTACACCAGCTTGTCCACGAACACCTTCGATAATTTTGTAACTTTTCAGGTTACGAATCATATACATTGCTTCTTTTTTGAGCACTGGAACAATGGCTGCGTTAACATCTTTCAATACTTCGATGAAAATTCCACCCATTCCACATAAAATCATGTGACCGAATTTATCTTCACGGGTTGCGCCTACAAAAAGTTCAGTTCCCGACAACATGGGTTGCATTAATATCGCCGTAGTTTCTGGAATTACAATCATGCGGTCAAATTCACGAGCAACGGTTTCTAAGTCTTTTACATTAAGCACAACACCACCTACATCCGATTTGTGAATAGGTCCAACGACTTTCATCACCAATGGGAATCCCAGTTTAGTTGCTTCCGAAACAGCCGATTCGCGAGTAAATACGGTTGCTTGACCTGCACGTGGAATTCCAGCGGCATCCAATAGCGAAATGATATGTTCGGGACTCAAGTAACCATCTTCAGCACTATCGATGACCGCTCTAATAAGGGCAACGTCAACTTCTGGTTGGCAAGCATGTTCAGCTGCTGGTTTTGGAGTTTTGATTATCTTAGCCAATGCATTTCCAAGGGCAACTTCATCAGGGAAGTTGATGCGTCCTTTGGATAAAAATTCATTCACTTCATCTTTGGCAGTCAAGGTAGATGGAAGTACTGGGAATATTGGTTTTTTGCAACTCTTCATCTTTTGGTCAAGTACTTCATACACATCCCAAAGTGGAACGAGTCCAGGAGTTCCGAAGATGACAACCATTCCGTCAATTTCGTCAAATTTTTGATCTACATAATCTATGATATCGCCCAATTGTTGCGCAGTACCTGTTGCCAAAAAGTCAATAGGGTTATGCACCGATGAGCCTGCAAAAAGTTTCGTTAAAAGTTCGTCTGCAACTTCGCCTTCCAACGGTGGAATTTGTAATCCGCCATTTGAGAGAGCATCAGTAAGCATTACAGCGGGTCCACCGGCATGGGTGATGATGGCAATATTTTTCCCAGTCAGCGCTGGGTGCATAAATACTGAAGCTACATTTATAAGTTCATCTCTGCCGTTGCAACGGACAATGCCTGCTTTTCTAAAAAGTGCTTCTACGGCAATGTCAGAACTTGCGAGCGCTCCTGTATGTGACGAGGCAGCGCGACTTCCAGCTTCCGAAGAGCCAGATTTGATGGCTGCAATTTTACATCCTTTACGAATCAGCGAAGAAGCATGTTTATAAAGTTTTTCAGGATTGTTGATGTTCTCTATATAAAGAATTTTTACTTTTGAACTGGTATTTGGATCAAAAGTAACGTCAAAATATTCTAAAATTTCTTCAACCCCTGTCTGAGCACTGTTACCCACAGTCATTACATTTCCAAAAGTTAATCCTTTAGGAATTCCAGATTCCATGATAAAACAAGCAGTAGCGCCCGAACCAGAGATGAAATCACATCCTTTGGCATCCAGTTTTGGAATTGGATAGGTGAAGATACTATGATGATTAGGAGTCAAAACTCCGGTACAATTTGGTCCTATTAATACACCATCCACGCGATTGATCGTTTCTACGATTTGGTCTTCTAACACTTTCCCTTCGGCACTCTCTTCGCTGAAGCCAGCAGATAATATGATAAATGCTTTCGTGTTTTTAGAATTAGCTAATGTTTCAACCGATTGTGGACAATATTTTGCAGCAATTGCCAAAACCGCCAAATCTACCGAAGGAAGTTCGTCTACACTTTTATAGCAAGAGATTCCTTGAATTTCCGTCTCTTTTGGATTTACGACCATCAACTTCCCTTTAAAACCACCATCAATGATGTTTTTTAGAATTTTTCCACCAGGTTTGCTTGTGTCGTTAGAGGCACCAACTACCACTATGCTTTGTGGGTCGATTAATTGTTTATTTATCATAATTCATTGCTTTTTTTATGACCACGAAATTACGTAAAGTTTAGGAATAAAAAAAATCCAAGTCTATCATTTTACCCCTATTTTCAAATGTTTATCGGCAACATTTTGCAATTCATCGATTTATTTAAACAAATCATCACTATTATGGTTATATTTGTCGAAGAATTTATTTAAATCAATAATTATAAAAATCACTTTAAAAATGAAAAGAAACATTTTTCAAACTGCTCTACTCTTGACTGCTTTTGCTGTTTCAACGGTTAGTGCACAAACGAACGAAACTAAGCCAGAAGGGTACAAGTTTACTGTAGTCAAAGAAGTTAAAGCTACTCCTGTAAAAGATCAGTACAGAGCAGGTACTTGCTGGAGCTATTCAGGATTATCATTTATTGAATCAGAAGTAATCAAAAATGGCAAAGGGGAAACAGATTTGTCAGAAATGTATGTAGTACGTAAAGCTTACGAAGAAAAAGGAATGAAATATTTCCGTCTTCATGGCAAATTGAACTTTGGTCAAGGAGGCGCTTTTCATGATGTTACAAACATGATTCGTGCGTATGGTATTGTTCCCGAAGATGTTTATCGTGGATTAAACTACGGAGAAAAAAATCATGTTCACGGTGAAGTAGATGCAGCGCTTAAAGCGTTTTTAGATGCGATCATCAAAAACGAAAACCAAATGATTTCAACCGCTTGGTTCGCTGCTTACAAAGCTATTTTGGATACTTATTTTGGACCAGTTCCAGAAAAATTCAAAGTGAATGGCAAAGAATTTACACCAGTTTCTTATGCAAAAGAATTAGCAATTAATGCGGATGATTATGTATGTATTACCTCTTTTAATCACCACCCATTTTACAAACCATTTGCGTTGGAAATTGAAGACAACTGGGCTTGGGATATCTCATACAACGTGCCTGTAGAAGACATGATCACAATTATTGATAATGCAATCAACAACGGTTATTCTATTGCTTGGGGTAGTGATGTAAGCGAAAAAGGTTTTTCTTATAAAAATGGCGTTGCCATCGTTCCTGAGAAAAATGTAACAGCTATGAACAACTTGGAAATGGCTAAATGGGAAAATATGTCACAAAAAGATAAAGATAAAGAACTTTACAATTTTGACAAACCTGGTAAAGAAAAAGTAATTACTCAAGAAGATCGTCAACGTGAATTTGATAATTTTAAAACCACCGATGATCATGGAATGCACATTACTGGAATTGCAAAAGATCAAGATGGTAACAAATATTATATCGTGAAAAATTCATGGGCTGAATCTAATTTGTACAAAGGATATTTTTATGCTTCTGAAGCTTTTGTGAAATTCAAAACTACTGACTTTATGGTAAACAAAAAAGCACTTCCTGAAGGAATTCGCAAAAAATTGAATCTATAATTTAGTACTTAAATAGCTTTATAAAAAAAAGGTCGTTGTTTTTTGCAACGACCTTTTTTCATGACCTTTAAACACTAAATCCTTTATAATCATCTTTTCACTTCTTCTCTTCTTAATTCCACATTCAGCCCTCCGGGCTGTAGACATTTTGTCGCAGATAAACCGTAAGCTAACGCATACGGTTTCAAACATTGAGCACTCCGTGCTCTTTTCACCAATTAAGATGTTCAAAAGCCCAAAACTCAGTGAGTTTTTTTCTTAATTCTGTATTCTTTACTTCTTACTTCTGTATTCTTATTTCTTCTTCTTCCTCTCTTTGTCCCACTGAACAAAGTGAAGTGTCTCCACCCAAGGCTCTTCTTTCTTCTTCTTTGTGAAACTTTGTGCCTTCGGTTCGACAGGCTCACCGCATCGCTTTGTGTCACTTTGTGTCACAGCATAAACCTTTCAGCTATGTCACGAAATCCATTTATCTACCAGCTTGCTAGGTAGACTAAGATCACTAAGACTTTATATTTCTGTATTCTTCTTCTTATGTGCGCTTTTGTGACTTATGTGGTTCAATCTGTATTTTTCTTTCTTAATTCTTCCTTCTGAATTCCTCTTACTTCTTCTTCAATCCCCGCATCGCGCTCTTCTTTTCACTTTTGGTCACTGAGCCTGTCGAAGTGCACTTTTCACTTTTCTCTTCTTTCTCCTTCTCCCTCCTAATTCCTCTTATCCACTCCCCATGACAATTTATCTCTGATGGCGTCGTAAAAAGATAACTCTTTGCATCTTACGGTCTTGATTGTATGTTTGGATTTTTGAATTTGAATTATCTCGTTCGATGGGATGATGTAGCTTTCAGAATCGATGCTTAGCGAAAAATGATCACTTCTTCCCGAAATTAAGATGCTTATTTTAGATTGGTCGGAGACTGCAAGTGGACGGACTGTGAGATTGTGAGATGCAATAGGCGTGATTACAAAAGCAGCGGTGTCGGGAGCTAAAATGGGACCTCCGCAACTTAATGAATAAGCTGTTGAGCCAGTAGGTGTGGCGATTATTAATCCATCTGCCCAGTAATTATTCAAAAACTGACCATTTACTTCTACTTTAAAGGTCATCATACTCGCACTATCTGGTCGCCGGATTGTAATATCATTGAGCGCACAAAAGTTGGGAATTTGAAGTGTATTTTCGTCGTTTGGTAAAATTTCTAACAACATGCGCTCGTCAATTTGATAATTGCCGTTAAACCAATTTTGAATGGTGGATGAAATCTGATCTTGACTCGCATTGGCCAAAAATCCTAATCGTCCAATATTTAGTCCAATCACTGGAATATCGCCATCAATGGCATAAGGAACGGTTCCTAAAAATGTTCCATCGCCCCCGATACTCATCAGTACATCAATTTTTTTGGTGCTCTCTTTGGGACAGCAGAAGGTGTTTTTAGAGAATTGGCCTGGTTTTAAAACCTCTAATTTGTTATATAATTCATTGTGAAAAACAATTTCTCCTCCATGAACATAAACTTGACTGATTACTTGTTCAATTATATCCACGGGTGGTGTTGCCTTAGGATTACAATAAATACCTACTCTGTTTCTAGAACTCATTATATGGATGCTTTAAAATGAAGAAATAAAAATGTTTTTTCAAGGACAAAGTTATAAGAATATTCCAAACGAACAACTAAGTCGTAATAAGAAGTGAAATCGATACCTATTCCTGCACTGCTCAAAAGGTTAGTTTTGAGGTGTAATTTCTCCTCATAATTCGCATTCCGTTGGTAATTTACCCAAGCTCCATCCGAAAAAATAGTTGCATAGAGCGCGTAGTGCAAAAGATCAAATTTTGGGTTGCCAGTTATTTTAAGATGTTGCTTTGTCCGCTCCATAAGCTGATACTTTAAACTCAATCGGCCAATGGCTGCTGCATTTACGGGAATAATGTATTGCTCAAAAGAACGAACTTCTAATCCAGATTGTCCAATTCCTAATCCATAAGGATGCACAAAATTATTGGAAGTAGTGGCAAACGTAATGCCCGCCGAACCAAATATTTTATTTGCAAAACGCTTGTACCACCTACTGTTTAACTCTACCAATGTGTAATCTATTCGCTGAGTGGATGGTTTGGCGTCGACTATTTTCTCAATAATTAAATCGTTATACGAACCATTTGTGGGGTAAGATTTATGATTGCGAAGGTCTATTTTAAATTTTGAATAAAGGCGTATCAAGTTTGTCGATTTATTTGGGTACCACGTTCTGTTGGTCTCTGACAATAAATCATGGTAATTGGTCCGAATAAATCCTACGGATAAAAGTTCATCAATATTTATTTGGGGACGATAGTAAAACATGATTTCTCCCTGATATTTAGTCACCAATGGCTCGTTGGTAATTCTCAAATATTCAGGTTTGTAATCGAATAGTCCAATGGCGGCTTCTCTATTGCTATTCCATTTTAGGAGCATGCCTATACCCAAGTTTTTTGTGATTACAAACGAAGGTTTAAGATATTCTATTCCTACGGCTCTGTTAAAACCAATACTTCCCGATACGGTGAGTTTCTCGTTGTACCCTCTAAAGTTTTCGTCGGTAACTGAGAGTGTCGCCGATAGATGATTAAAATCCATTCGTTCTGCCCATGCATTGATGTTCTCTTCCAATGTTTTTATCCTTGCTCGGGGAATATAATACCATCGCTCTTGCACTTTTATTTTGAAATCTACCTGGTTGGAATCAACAATATTCCAATCAATGTCCACAAAATTAAAAAGTGAGGTTTTGATTAAGTTAGTTTTGCATTGCTCTACTATGGATGGGATGTCATTTTTTAAAAGAAATTGACCTATGTTTATGGGGATTTCTCTTAATACAATGGCTGTCTTTGTCCTTACGTTGCCACTTATTTCAAGGGTTCGAATTTGTACACTATCTCCAGTTTGTCCATCAACGCCAGTAGCGAAAAATGCGACAAGAATAAATCCCAAAAATAGTTGCAATCGATTCATACTTTATACATTAAGCCACGACATAAACTCGTCGTACCGATCGTGAATATCATCCAACTCTTGCTCTTGTGTATAATAATCTTTCACAATATAGTTATACCGATTAAATGTTTGAATAATTGGACCAATCTCTTGTTTGTTTATTTTTAAATGCACATCCATTTTAGTGGAATTTGGGTGTGATATGATGTGACTATTTAAGACTTTTGCATCGTTATATTCCACTATTTGAGCAATTTGACTTAAGGTGTAATCATTTGAGTTTACTTCTATCACGATGATGCTCCCACTGATTTCGGCAGCGGTTAACTCAGCAAATACTTTAATCAAGTTTTTAAAGGTAATAACTCCCAAATAGTCCATTTTTCTGGTGACAACAGGAATAACAGAAAGTTTTTTCTCCGCAGCAATATCAATCACATCAAATACGTGCTGATCTTCAAATACAAACACTCTTCCCGACGAGAGCGTGTGATGTTCAATGGCCATTTCGGGGTCATTGGAGTTCAAAATATCCAATTCGGAGATAAGTCCCAAGTAAATATTTTCATCCACAATTGGCAAATGCTCCACCTTATACTCATCCATCATTTGCATACCTAAGTAACCATTGTCGGTGCCTCGCAGTGGGATGATTGTTTCGTTTATCAGATCTTTTGCTGTCATATTCCTCTTTTTTCGTTCGTAAAAGTACTAAAAATTAGTTTCAAACCAAATTTGTTCTTGCGGTAGTTGTCGTATCTAAATTCTGTTGTGGCTGTTTTTATTAACATAATCCCGACTACGCATTTTTTGAATAGTCTAATTTGTGATTTTTTTCAAGAAGATTATTCATCCTAAATCCATATTTTGTGTGCTTATTGGATTTGAAAGCAATGAGATATTTAAAAAAATTGTTAAATATTTTAAAATATTAATGATTTATTCGTTTTTCTTAAAAAACAAGTCGTATATTTGAATCATAAAATAAAAGTAAAATAAAAAATATTAAGAATGAAAGTCCTTGTTGTTGGTAGTGGCTATGTTGGTTTAGTTACTGGTGTTTGTTTTGCAGAAGTGGGTATTGATGTTATGTGTATTGATATCGATAAGGAAAAGATTGCAAAAATGCAGAAAGGGATCTCTCCAATTTTTGAACCTGGGTTGGAATCGATGCTCTTAAAAAATATTGAAAAAGGGAAACTCACATTTTCGGATAATTTAGCCGAAAATTTGATTGATGCGGATGTGGTTTTTAGTGCCGTTGGAACTCCTCCAGACGAAGATGGCAGTGCCGATTTGCAATATGTATTAGATGTTGCCCGCACGGTTGGGAAATGTATAAAACGTCATGTATTGGTGGTGACTAAAAGCACGGTTCCTGTGGGGACGGCCAAAAAAGTAAGAGATACCATTCAACAAGAACTTGACAAAAGAGGCGTTAAAATTGAATTTGATGTGGCCTCAAATCCCGAATTTTTGAAAGAGGGCGATGCAATCAACGATTTTATGAAACCAGATCGAATTGTAGTGGGTGTAGAGTCAGACTTGGCTAAAGATATTATGGCGCGATTATATAAACCGTTTACCTTGAATGGCCACCCAGTTATTTTCATGGATGTTCCATCGGCGGAGATGACAAAATATGCAGCTAACTCGATGCTTGCGACTAAAATTAGTTTTATGAACGACATCGCTAACTTATGCGAAATAATGGGAGCAGACATCAATATGGTTCGCAAAGGAATTGGTTCCGATAGCCGAATTGGACCTAAGTTTATCTATCCTGGCATTGGTTATGGCGGATCGTGTTTCCCAAAAGATGTAAAAGCATTGATTAAAACATCTCAGCAAAATGGATATCAGCTTAGAGTTTTACAAGCCGTTGAAGAGGTGAACAACGATCAGAAAATGGTGTTGTTTCATAAAGTGAAAAAATATTTCAAAGAAGACTTGCAGGGAAAAACTATTGCAATGTGGGGATTGTCTTTTAAGCCAAATACAGATGATATGCGCGAAGCACCTTCCATTGTGTTGATAAAAGCATTTTTGGAAGCTGGAGCAAACGTTCAAGCATACGATCCAGTGGCGATGGAAGAGACTCATCGCAGAATTGGCGACTCCATTACCTATTGCAAAAATGCGGATGAGGCTTTGCTCGATGCAGATGCCCTTTTGCTTGTAACAGAGTGGTCGGAATTTAGAATGCCCAATTTTAGTGTGCTGAAAAAATTATTACACCACCCTGTGATTTTTGATGGTAGAAATATCTATGACGAAGAGGAAGTAAAAAGTAATGGATTTGACTATTTCTGCATTGGAGTGGATACGACGAAATAAAAAGACGTACTCAGGTATGTTTCTTAATTAGAAAATATGAAGAAAAAAATATTAGTAACCGGTGGTGCTGGCTTTTTAGGATCTCATTTGTGTGAGCGATTGCTGAATGAAGGAAACGAAGTGATTTGCCTCGATAACTTTTTTACGGGAAATAAACAGAATATTGCACATTTGCTCAATGATCCTTATTTTGAGCTAATCCGCCACGATGTAACCATGCCTTTTTTTATCGAAGTGGATCAGATATACAACCTCGCTTGCCCTGCATCCCCAATTCATTATCAATATAATCCCATCAAAACGATCAAAACTTCGGTCATGGGAGCAATAAACATGCTGGGATTGGCTAAACGAATCAATGCAACGATATTGCAAGCATCTACTTCCGAAGTATATGGAGATCCTACCGTTCACCCACAAGTAGAAGAGTATTGGGGAAATGTGAATCCTATTGGAGAGCGCTCTTGTTACGACGAGGGAAAACGTTGCGCGGAATCTTTGTTTGTAAACTACCATAAACAGAATGATGTAGATATTAAAATCATGAGAATATTTAATACTTACGGACCACGAATGCACCCACATGATGGGAGAGTTGTTTCTAATTTTATTGTTCAAGCTCTTAATAATGAAGATATTACTATCTACGGTGACGGCTTGCAAACTCGTAGTTTCTGCTATGTAGACGATTTACTGGAAGGGATGATCCGACTTATGAATACTGAAAAAGGAATAATTGGTCCCATAAATATTGGCAATCCGAACGAGTTTACGATGATTGAATTAGCACAAGCGGTGACAAAACTAACCAACTCTAACTCAAAAATTATTCACTTACCACTTCCATCCGATGACCCAATGCAACGAAAACCAGATATCACCAAGGCACAAACTGTGTTAGGATGGAATCCAACCATCCAATTAGAACAAGGATTACAGAAAACAATCGACTATTTTAAAAATATAATTTAAACATACATATTATGAATAAAATATTGAAAATACTCGTTACCGGCGCAAATGGACAGTTGGGACAAGAGTTGAGATTAAAATCGAAAAAATCAAAAAATAATTTTTTCTTCACCGATGTGGATGATTTAAATATATTAAACTCGGAAGAATTAGAGCAAAAAGTAATTGAATATAGTCCTGATGTGATTGTTAATTGTGCTGCATATACCGCTGTAGACACTGCAGAAACGCAACAAGAGGAAGCATCCGCATTAAACTATCAGGCGGTTAGAAATATTGCTATAATTGCTGCTCGAAAAAATATAAAAATTGTTCATATTTCGACTGATTATGTGTTTGATGGTTGTAGCTATGTGCCTTACAACGAAGAACATAACCCAAATCCGCTTTCTGTATATGGCTATACCAAACTTCAGGGCGAAAGAGCGTTGATAGAATCGGGATGTGATGGTGTAATCATCAGAACTTCGTGGTTATATTCAAATTTTGGAAAGAATTTCTATAAATCAATTGAACGGATTTCAAAAACTCAAAATGAAATCAACGTGGTGTTCGATCAAGTGGGAACTCCTACTTACGCTGGCGATTTGGCCGATGCAATCGTTTATATCATTCCTCAGTTGGATACCATCTTTGGAATAGAGATTTATCATTATAGTAACGAAGGTGCTTGTAGTTGGTACGATTTTGCCAATGCAGTTGTGAAAACATTGGGCCTTACCACCAAAATATATCCGATTCATACCGATGAATATCCAACCGATGCACAACGACCTTTTTATAGTATCCTAGATAAGAGCAAAATCAAAAATGCGTTCGGAATTGAAATTAATCACTGGCAAGAGAGTTTAATTAATTGTGTTCGCGAGCGGAATTCATAAATACTATCGATTGTTCTTTTCGTAGATTTTAAAGTAGCGATTTACTCCCTCTTCCAACGAGTAATATTTCCGTGATGCAAGGGTAAATACTGATTTGTCCCTTTTCATCAGTTCATCAATGGAGGCAATCGCCGCATCGTATGCTTCGTTTGTAAATTGATCTATCAGCAATCCACATTGAGTATCGTGAATAATTGCATCTACATCTCCTACGCCCGAATTGGCAATGATTGGAATTCCCATGGCTAAAATTTCACCCATTTTTACGGGCGATGAAGCTTGTTTTGAAAACACGGGTTTGATAAAAAACAACGACACATTGCTCAGCGAAAGTAACGTGGGAACTTCATCTCTTTTTGCTGATTGAACCACGATGCAATCGCTTGGAATATCATGTTTTGTGGCATATTGCTGAATCATTGAGGCAGAATCGGCAGATATTAGAAGAAACTTTGCATTTGATTTTTGCACTAACAATCGTTTGAAAAACAGAAACATCTCATCTGCCATATACCAAGTGCCGATGGATCCTAAATAGGTAACTACAAAGTCTGATTCGGTGATATTCAATTTTTCGCGCCAAGTTATTACCTTGTTTATGTCCACATTGGCTGAATTAAAATGATACTGATCGGCACAACAAGGAATCACATCAATGGGAATGTTTTCGAATCCTTGCCAACTGTTGATGATCTTTTTTCCAGCTTCTGTGAGCGATACAGTAATATACGCAGATTTGAGGAAGGTTCGCTCTTTCCGTTTGAAAAAATTAAATACGGTTTTGAAAATTGGATTTTTCAGGTTCCAAATGTTCCCATCTACTCGCTCATCAGCATAAAAACCTCGCATATCGAAGATAAATGGAACGTTTTCTTTTCGTTTTAAATAGGCTCCTCCAATGGCTGAGATGTGACTTCGGCAATGTGAATGGGTAAAATGATGCCGCTTATGAAGAAGTAAAATAGTCTGTTTTAACCTAAATACATCCCACAAAGTAGAAAGAATGGGTGGTTTTTTTGTGTAAGTGAGTGGATGCCATATAATATGATCCTTTTCGCAAATAGCTGCTACTGCGACTCTGTTTTTTTCAAAATGTTCACTCTTCTCAAAAGAGACAATCACAAAGGTGTAATCTAATTTAGACAGTCCAACTAAATAGGGAAGTACCTGCGATTGTCCCAACGGATCAGTCATCCCATCATACGAAATATATAAAACTGTTTTCATCAATTGATTTTAGATTGTAAAGAAAATAAATCACCGAATTTGCTTCTAATTTCCCCTGTTGATGCTGAATTTGGAAACACAAATGTAAACATTTTTTTAAAATAATTTGTCATTTTTAAAATCAAATAAAGAAGTGGCAAGAACAGTTAACAGTGATCAGTGTACCAGTTAACAGAGCGAAGTTCGTCTCAGGGAAAAGAGGAAAAGGTGCAGGGGAAAAGAGGTAACGGGGTAACGGAGCGAAGCTATACTAGCTTCACAATAGTCTCGCTTCGCGTTTGGACTCGCTTCCCGAAAAAAAGAGTAGCCCAATGGCTGATCGTTTTTTTCGAAGATCCACGAATTTTTACAAAATCTACGATTTTAAAATTCGGGATGCGGTCACTCGTCACTCGTCACCCCGTCACTTTCCTCCATCCTCGCTTTGCGCTCCCGGCCACTCAGCCACTCGGCTACTGAAAAAAGTACATTCCAAAGATTGAAATAATTATAAACTTTTTTCGTTCTGACTATCTTAGCGCTCTATTCTTCCGAAAATTCAGTTAAGATTCTTATCTTTGCAAATACAAAATAATGAGTTCAATCAATGAAACTATATAAACTACTGGTTACAATTTTGCTTCTTTTCTTCGTCGGAACGTTGTTTTCGCAACAAACGGCGACCGTTACGGGGAAAATTATTGATGAAAAAGGACACGATGCTGATCTTGTAAACATTGCCATTAAAGGTCTTTCGGGCGGTGTGTCTACTAATAAAAATGGAACATACTCAATTGTAATTCCTGCCAACAAAGAGATTGAACTGGTTTATTCATTCATTGGATTTAAATCGTTTACCAAAAAATACAACCTAGCATCCAACCAGCGAATTTACGAAGTTGATACACTTTATATCGATAATACGATTCTGAATGTTTTTACGGTGGAAGATTCGCAGATCAACCAAACAGGTCTCTCTACCATCGATTCAAAACATACTTCGTTGATTCCTTCTGTTGCCGGAACCATTGAATCGATGCTTAAAACAGCTGGTTTGGGAGTTTCTTCCAACAACGAATTGTCATCACAATACAATGTTAGGGGTGGAAATTTTGATGAAAACTTGATTTATGTGAACGATATTGAGATTTATCGTCCCTTTTTAATTCGTTCAGGGCAGCAAGAGGGGTTGAGTTTTGTAAATTCTGACATGGTTGAATCCATTCGGTTTTCGGCTGGAGGTTTTGAACCAAAATTTGGCGATAAACTTTCTTCGGTGTTGGATATTACTTACAAAAAGCCCAAAAGAGTTGGGGGAGTTGCCTGGGGAAGTCTTTTGGGAGGTTCTCTCTTTACCGAAGGGATTACCAAAAACAAAAAACTCACCTATTTGCTTGGCGTTAGATATAAATCAAATTCTTATATCCTGAAAAGTATGGAGACCAAAGGGGATTATAATCCTACTTTTTTCGACGTGCAAACCTTGGTTACGTATGCTTTTTCGGATAAATTTGAAGTGAGTTTCTTGGGTAATTACGCCAAAAATGTGTATCAACTTACCCCCTCGGATAGAGAAACTACCTTTGGAACCATTAAGCAGGCTATCCGATTAAAGATTTATTTTGATGGACAAGAGGTCGATCAATATTCAACTACTACTGGTGCCGTTACTTTTGCATACAAACCGAATAAGAAAACTACGCTCAAACTCATCACCTCTGCGTTTAATTCCAAAGAGCGCGAAACTTACGATATTCAAGGACAATACTGGCTGGATGATATTGAAACGGATATCGGAAGCAACAATTATGGCGACGTTACTTTTAATAGAGGCGTGGGTACATACCTTGATCATGCACGTAATTATCTCAACACCACCATCATCAATGTTGAGCAACGAGGAGAGGTGAAAGAAAAAAATCATAAAATCACGTGGGGATTAAAATATCAGCGTGAGTTTTTTGCCGACCGATTAAACGAGTGGCATTTAAATGATTCTGCGGGTTATATTTTACCCTATCCGCATTATGATTCGTTGGGCGTTGAGGTTCCACTAACTGACTCTTCCAGAATGTTGAATATGACCTCTAGATATTATTCTAATGTAAATTTGAATTCTGATAGATACAGCCTGTTTTTACAAGATTTATACACGTTGAATATCGACTCATCGCAGCTTTTTATCACTGCAGGTGCTAGAGCTTCGTATTGGAGTATTAACAAACAGATGATTATTTCGCCACGGTTGACATTCGTTTTTGTGCCACATTCTTCCCCAAATAGTTCGTATCGATTTTCGACGGGTTTGTATTTTCAACCACCATTTTACAAAGAGATTAGAGATATTTCGGGAACAATTCACGATGATGTAAAAGCACAACGATCTTTTCACGCTGTATTGGGTTACGATTATGGATTTAAAATAAAGAGAAGACCTTACAAAATCACGGCTGAGATGTATTATAAGTATTTGGATAATGTAATTCCTTATACTATTGATAATGTCCGTATTAGATACACCGCCAAAAATGAAGCAACGGCGTATGCGACTGGAATTGATTTTAAATTTGCCGGAGAATTTGTCCCTGGTACGGACTCTTGGTTATCGGTATCTGTGATGAAAACAGAACAAGACATCACCAACGACAGTTACATAGATCCAAAAACGAATGAAATCGTATTCCCAGGATATTTTGCCCGTCCATCCGATCAACGGGTGAATGTGAACTTGTTTTTTCAAGATTATCTCCCAATGGATCCAACGTACAAAATGCATATGACCTTGTCGTATGGAACTGGATTGTCATTTGGTTCACCCAACTCTCCAATGCATAAACAAACTTACAGAATGCCTTCGTATCGTAGGGTAGACATTGGGTTTTCTAAACAACTATTTACCGAAGCTGGTTTAGCTTCTCGTCATGGTTTCTGGAAAAATATTCGCTCCTCGTGGCTCAGTTTAGAAGTCTTTAATCTCCTTCAAATAAACAATACAATTTCGTACATTTGGGTGACAGATATTTTTAACGATCAATATGCTGTTCCAAATTACCTTACTCCACGACAAATTAACCTGAAATTAATGGTGGAATTTTAATACTCAAAGGAAGAAATTTATTTTGAAAACCTGAGCACAAAACATTCACCGATAGTTTATACATCAAACTCAGATTAAAATTTTAAAAAATCATATTATGATAAAAACATACAAAAACATCCACCCATCGATTCCTCAAAGTTGCTATATTTCTGAATCTGTGGATATTATTGGGGATGTAACGCTTGGAAACGATGTAAATATTTGGTTTGGTACTCGAATTAGAGGCGATGTAAATAAGATTACCATCGGCGATAATAGCAATATTCAAGAAAATTCGATTGTGCATGTGGATAAAAATTCACCAACCACGATTGGAAAAAATGTAACCATTGGTCACGGAGCAATTATTCATGGCTGTACTCTCGCCGATAATGTATTGATTGGCATGGGTTCTATTGTATTGAACGATGCTCGCATTGGCAAAAACTCCATGGTAGGAGCAGGTTCTTTGGTTACCCAAGGAAAAGTGTTTGCAGAAGGCTCTTTAATCCTTGGCAATCCTGCAAAAGCAATAAGAATGCTTACTGCCGAAGAGATTGCAGGAATCCAAAAATCAGCTGATCTGTATGTTGAGTTGAGCAAAACTCACCTTTGAAACAATGAGACCGTTGCAAAAGTCAAAAATCAAGGCTTTTGAGAAATTTTAACACGCAGTTTACTGCTGTAAATGCGATGCAGTGAGCCCGTCGAACTGAGTAGTTTAAATTTTTCGAATAACGCAGAGTTTGGGGTTTTGCAACGGTCTCACAATATAAACTCTCTTTGTATTCATCATAAAAAAAAACTCGTCTATTTCTGTAGACGAGTTTTTTTATGCAATAGTGATTTCAACTTACCAAAGCATCAGATAAATACCTGCACTTACAGGATATAATCTAGGGCCTTCTTTGTCTTTAAACAAAGGGGTAAGCGAATAAGATGCGAATAGGTTGATAAATCCATAACCAATACCCACTGTTGCATCCAATCGAATTGGATTTAAGTTAAAGTCATCCGAAGTCTCTATTTTAGTAGTTGCACCATCGTCAATAATTGTTTTTGTCCACGAACTTAATCGAACTCCAAAAATAACTCCTGCATTGATGTGGAAACTTTTGCGGTTGTGATTAGGATTTGTTTGAAATTCGAGAAGTAGTGGAATATTCAACATGGTATATCCTAATTTGCTTTTTTTGTAAATCGAAACATTTGCTGTGTCAATCGTCCCATCAATGGCTGATTTATTGGAGTACAGTTGAGCATTTTTAGCAAACCGATAGTTGTACCATTGAAATCCAATTCCAGTAGTGATACCAAGTTTATTGTCGATAAGTGTAAAGTTTTGCTCAAGCAAGTTTAATGCAAAGGTTCTAGATCCAGCAAAGTTGAGGTCTAAGTATTCATAACCAATGGGTACTTCCATCTTATTGTTGCTGTTTACAAAGTTGTTAAATCCCAGCATTAATCCTCCCCAGTTTCCATCAAAATGTTTTTTAATGAACGGATTTTTCATCCAATCTGATTTGCCTTTTTGGGTTCCATCTGTAAACGAACTATCGATTTCAATCAGTATATCCGTCACTAAATTACTCAAACTATCTACTGGATATTCATTTGCATTGTTTTCGGCAGTTTGCATATCTGTTTTTTCAGATCTTGAGGCATCCTTCGATTGGATATTGATGGTTTTTGGTTCGTTGAGGTAATATAAAAGAGAGATATCATTGGTGAATCCCACCACGCTCTCTTTTCCATTTACCCATGCCGTAGACACATTGTTTAGATTCGCTTTTACATTGTCTGATTCTAAATGAATCGCGTTTATTTTAGAAGCATCGTGTGCGGAAAATGTTAGAGTTTGTGCTTTCCCAGAAACAGTCAATTTCGCGGCATCGTTGGTGACAATATTTATGTTTTCACAAGCAACCGTTAAGTCTTGAACCGAAGCATCTTTGGCAATCACAACAAGATTTGGGGTTGTAAGTGTCCCAATAGAGCTTACATTTAAAGCATCTGAAGTGCTCACCATGGAGATGTTTTTCACCTTCATGAATACTTTTCCATCGACAGATTTTACTTTTAATGTCTCATTTTCGATGCTGTAAACCACTTCATTTTCTGGGTTATTCTGAAACGAAATGGATTGTTGATCTCCTTGTTCAATGGATAATTGAAAAGCTCCACTTGCGATGATTTTGGAGAATGGCTCATTGATTACAATCTTCTTAAGCGTTTCCGATTGATTGGATTGCGCAAAGATGCCAAAGGGCAAAATCATAAGTATAACAAGGGCTGCAAAACTTTTTTTTGTTTTCATAATTGATGCTTTTTATTTTATAATACTCTGTTGATGAATATTATAAGCGATTTTAGGATTAGAAAGATAGTTTTCCCATTTTAAGTCCAGGCACTGCCAAAAGTTCATTTTGAAAAAGATTGATTTGGGTTTCATCGCCATAAAGTTCGAGAACAATTACGGCTTTTAATCCTGGATCAACATCGTCAAGATGGTTGAGACCTAAACGGGTTTTTATAATATTCCCATAAATGGTGAATAATTCTTGCAATTGATGGGTGTTTTTGAACTGCGGAGTTACTTGAACACCGATTATTTGTTGTTTAAAATCAGTCATGAGATAATCTTTTTAGAGAGTAAAATCCATTTGTTGAACAATAATTCCTTCTATTGATCTAATTTCTGTGTGAAAATCGCTCCATTTAATCGGGTCGCCAACTAAATGGAGTAGGATAATCCCTTTGCGAGAGCACACTTCGGAAGATAGCTCGTGAAATCCAATTCGAGAATTGATTATTTCAGCATGTTTAGAGAGTAGAACTTGAGTTTTACCAGCCTCTTTGATACGGTCGGTTATTTGTATCCCGATAATTTGTGTATGTTTCATAATCCATTTGTTTTTTAGAAATACAAATCGTGTTCTCCATTTTTGATACGTTCAATACGTTCTTTAATTTCAGTAGCACCTGGCGTATCACCCATCTCTGCTAATTCCAAATTAATGGCTTCCCATCCCTTGTTGGCAGTGTCTTCTGGAGCGTAGTCCATTAAATATTCCGCCAAGGTGAGCATTGCATTTGGAGTACAGAATCTTTTGATAAATCCAGGAACTGAAAATTCCATAAAGTGCTCTCCAGTTCTGCCCATGCGATAGCAAGAAGTACAGAATGAAGGCAAGAATCCTTTGTCTAAAAGTTCGTTGACTACTTCGTTAAGTGATCTGTCGTCGTTGATTTTAAATTGCTCTTTGTTGAGGTTCTGATCTAGATTCTTAGAGGCAGCGTAACTTCCTAATTCTAGTTTGGTGCCACCATCTATCTGAGAAACTCCAAATGAAAGGGCAATCGCTCTGATTTCGGCAGGTTCACGAGCGGTTAATATCATTCCAGTGTATGGAACAGCTAATCTTAAGATTGCAATCAGTCTCAAAAAATCTTCATCGGAAACTTCGTATTCTGGTTTGATGCAACTATTAGACGCTGCTTTAATTCTAGGAAATGAGATGGTGTGAGGCCCAACATCGTAACAAGCTTCTAAGTGATTTGCGTGGCGAACCATGGCCATAACTTCGAATTTCCAATCGTATAGACCAAAAAGAGCACCCATTCCAACATCGTCGATGCCCGCTTCTTGGCAACGGTCAAATGCGGTTAATCTCCAATTGTAATCTTTCTTTTTGCCTCCCAAATGGTACCATGAGTATGCTTCTGGATGATAAGTTTCTTGGAAAATTTGATAGGTTCCAATGTCTGCTTTTTTTACAGTTCTAAATCCTTCAATATCCAAAGGAGCAGCATTGATGTTTACTCTTCGAATCTCACCATTTCCTTTTTTTACGGAATAGGCCAATTTGGCTGTGTGTGCTATGTATTCAGCATCGTACTCGCCGTGTTCGCCATAAACAAGAACAAGTCTTTTCTGCCCATTGTCTTCAAGAGCTTCAATCTCTTTTACAATTTCTTGATCGTTTAATGTTTTTCTTATTGCTTCCTTATTTTCTGCTCTAAACCCACAGTATGCACAGTTATTGGTGCATTTGTTCCCGATGTATAGTGGCGCAAAAAGGACAATTCTATTTCCATAAACACGTTTTTTTAATTCACGCGCTCCTTCTTTAATCTCATCAATAAGATCTGGATCGGTTGCGTTTAATAAAACAGCGGTCTCTTCTAAGGTTAATCGTTGTTTGTTGAGCGATTTTGCAATCACTTCACGTACTCGTTCACGGGTGGGTTTGGTGTTATTAAGATAATCTTCAATCTCTTCAACATCAATAAACGGTTGCATCCGTTCATCTTTTATTCTATACTTTTCTGGAGTAAAAATCATAATATTTATATTTTGTAATTTGTTCTCAAAATTACCCTTTTTCTTCGTAACAGCGCTCATTTTTCTGCGAAATAATATGTTAAACATCAATATTTAACATCGAATTCCGATTGCTAAATTAATAGACAACGATGCATATTCCAATTTTTTTGGACAACCACCGTATGTTTCATGATGTAAGTGTCTATACGATTGGTTGAATCGTCGTTTTTATGGGGAAATAACTTTTAATGAGTTTTTTGAAGATTTAGGGTGACTTCAAACTTATTGTGATGTTTTTGGATCATTAGAACTTCTATAGAACTGCCATGCTGAGATTTTATCCAAATTTTTTGGAAATAAAGGATTGATGACAGTTGTAAAATTTACCGATCTTTACAATTAAATGTATTGATTGTCAAGCTTTTATGATTGTCATACTGAGTTAATCGAAGTATTATAGAAAGAACTTTTTTGGAAACACTTTTTACAGTCCTTCGATTAACTCAGGAAGACCAGAAAAGTAGAAAAATCAGAAATAGTTTCTAATTCTGTCATTGGTAGACTTCCACTGGATGCCCCAGTGCAGACAGGCTCAGGGGAATTGCGAGAAAAAAGATGAACTCAAAATAACTGTAAAACAATCAGATAATAAAATTATCCGCTATTTTGTATTCAGCGCTACAATCTTTTTTTCGATGCCCGAGGTTGAAAAACCAGCTACTAAGGGAATGGTGATTACCTCTCCGCCTTTTTGAGTGACAATGTCGTATCCAACAATGGATTCTGCTTTGTAATCGTCTCCTTTGACTAAAATGTCGGGTTGAATTTTTTTGATGAGCTCATACGGAGTATCTTCGTCAAAAAGCACTACTGCCGCGACAAAACTGAGCGAAGAGAGAATCAGCGCACGCGAATATTCATCGTTGATGGGACGAGTTTCTCCTTTTAAACGGTGAACGGATGCATCGGTATTTACGCCAATTATCAAAATATCTCCCAAATCGGCTGCTTTTGATAAGTAATCGATGTGCCCTTGGTGGATGATGTCGAAACAACCGTTGGAAAATACAACTTTTTTATCCTTAAATTGCCAGTAGGCTAACATTCGATTTAAAGAATCTTCGTTAAGAATCTTTTGATTCAGCACTTCCAAGTTTGTTTTCATCTTTTGTTTTTTTATTAAAAGCAACTATAATCAATGATAGAGTTCCAAAAATTACAATCATCAGCTCTTGCACGGTCCAACCAGCCCAGCCTGCTGCATAACCCAATGTTTCGGGCGCACCATATAAACTTAATGTTTCGGCGATGATTACTGGATATAATCCAATGCCACCTTGTACCAACATAAAAGCAACAGTGCCAAAAACTAAACAGGTAAAAGCAGCCATGGGCGTTAGATTTGCTAATCCATCAAACGCGAAAAAACAGGCATATGTCATCAAAAAATAACCTACCCAAATCATGGCTGTGTAGAAAATAAAAAGTCCCTTTTTCTTAATTTTTGTCACTGATAACATCCCATGCCAAAAACCGAGGGCAAGTTGCTCTAATTTCTGAATTAATCGAATCTTTCTTAGTCTCTTGCGAAACACAAACCAAAGGATAATTCCAACGATGCAAATAGCTATAAATGTGTATTTTAACATGGAATTAGAGTCGCCCGAATCTCCAAACAGCGGTCCAAATACTCTTTTGTCCACGTAGTCGTGAATGCGTTCAAATTCAATCCAAAAAACCAGAAGAAAAAGGGAGAAAAAGATGGCTAAATCAATGGCTCGTTCTGCGACAATGGTTCCAAATGTTTTTTGAAATGGAATCTTTTCGTATCGTTGCAAAAAAGTACATCGAAGAATTTCTCCAAGTCGTGGAACCGCCAAATTTGCCAAGTATCCGACCATAACTGCATAAAAAGAGTTGGCCACACTCGGCGAATAACCCATGGGCTCTAACATTAATTTGGAACGTAACGAACGAGCTAAATGGCTCATCATACCGAAAACAAGAGAAACCACAAGCCATTCGTATTTTGCTTTTTGAATGTTGTCAAAAATTTCATCTATTTGGGTCGGAGTGAGTTGTCTGACAAAAATCCAGATAAAAAACACACCCAATCCCAGAAAGAAGATTACTTTAGCAATTGTGGTTAATTGTCTCTTCAAAATTTTTCGGTTTAAAGTCTATTGTTGTTCGGAAATATAACAGATGGGCGGAAACTCTTGGCCTCTTCAAAATCTAAAAACCCATACGATAAGATAATGATTACATCATTTACTAACGCTTTGCGAGCTGCTGGACCATTTAAGCAGATTACACCGGTATTGCGTTTTCCTTTTATTACATACGTTTCTAAACGCTCTCCATTGTTCAAATTTACTACGTGTACTTTTTCGTTTTCTATTAAATTTGCGGCATCCATCAAATCTTCGTCTATCGTAATGCTGCCAATGTACTCTAAATTTGCTTCAGTAACGATTGCTCTGTGGATTTTTGATTTTAAAACTTCAATATGCATTGTAATTATTTTTCTATTATTTAGTTTAAAGATATATTGTCAATTAATCGAACTCCACCGAGCCAAACTGCAATAAACATTCTGGTTTTTGAGTGGGGATTAAAAGTGGTGATTTTATTTAATGATTCTTCCTCCGCTATTTCGATGTACTCTATTTTAAATTCAGGAGTGATGTTGAATTGTCCCACTGCAAAATCAATGATTTCGGAGGGAGTATTTATTTTTGTTTTTGAGTTGCAGGATGATAATATCTGAAATATTTTGGGTGCCAGCGCTCGCTCTGATGCTGATAATCGGACATTGCGAGAACTCATTGCCAATCCGTCCGCTTCTCTTATGATGTCGCAACCAATGATCTCGATGGACATTTTCAACTGCTTTGTCATCGATTTTATGATTTGTAATTGCTGAAAATCCTTCTCGCCAAAATATGCTTTATCGGGCATCACCATGTTGAATAATCGACTTACAACTACGGCAACTCCATTAAAATGACCTTTTCGAAAAGCGCCTTCCATCACCGTTTCTAAAGCGCCGAACGAGAACTTCTCATTTGCTTCAGTCGGATACATCTCCTCTACAGACGGCATAAAAAGTATTTGGCAGCTCTTTTCAATCAACGCAATGTCTTTTTCGGGAGTTCTTGGATATTTTATTAAATCCTCGGGATTGTTGAATTGAATTGGATTGACAAAGATACTGCAAACGGTAATCTTGTTCTCCCTTGCCGATTGCTCTATCAACGACAAATGACCCTCGTGCAATGCACCCATTGTGGGGACAAATCCAATAGAATCGTTGTCTTTTCTGGTTTTATTTATTAACTGCTGAAGTTCTGAAGCGGTTGTGCAAACAATCATTCTACTATATTATTTTGTCGATAAAATACTAACAATATCACTCTCAAGCGACTTCATCGGTGTTTCGATAATGCGCCCAATCTCTACTCCATTTTTAAAAAAGATAAAAGTGGGAACTTTTTCTATCTTTAGATCTGAAATGTCTAAGTCTCCTGCTTTTTTCTCGCGGTCGACACAAATTATCTTTATCGATGAAAAAGGTGTTTTTAAGAGAGAGTTTATCTTGAAAAATCTGGGCACTTGCTCTTTGCTGTCGCCACACCATGTTCCTAACACAATGGTGAGCTCGATCTCGGGGTCGTTTTTTAGAATTTTTTCCATTTGACCCAACAGAGTGGGTTCAACATTGTAATTTGCAAACTCAGAAACATAACTAACGCCAAATTCTCCCTCGGTTAGCGATTTAGAATCTGCCGGTCCAACCAAAATCATGGTTTGACTTTTTTCGTCCATCACCTGAGTAGGCGTCTGAGCAAAAAGAGTGGTTGCTGCAAATAAAACGGCGATGGTAGTAAAAATTGATTTCATATTTTTTCTTTTTTTAGGTTAAACAGATTGGCTGTGTTAAAACTAATTATTCTAATTCATTATGATTAATTTGGCAATTGTCTTAGTTTTTGGAATAGTTATAAAAACAGTAATTGGTTAATACCTAGTTGTTTTAATCACAAAATATAAAAATCATTTTAACGATTCTGAAAATTATTGTCAGAAAAACTGAACAAAAGTACAAAATTTTAAAATAGAAAGAACGAAAAGTTGATTCTACTCAACCCAACATTCTTTTTCTTGCTCAAAATCTGGAGTTCGAACTCATCAAAATCAACGTTCATTTTGCTTGTTTTTGGATAGGGGATTTGGTTTTTAAAAATTTTGAAGATAATTTACTCCATTTTATTCTTTTTTATTCGAAAACACACACTATCTTTGTGTGAAGTAAAATAAACAAATAATTAATAACAATAAATAATTGAATAGACCTTTTTTACATATTGTCTTCTGCATCTTTGTGTTTGCACTTCAATTGCCCACAAAAGCCCAAGTAAACTTGGTGCCCAACGGGAGCTTTGAAGAGTATGATACATGCCCTGGAGACGTTGGCCAGATTACCTATGCGAAATATTGGTACAGCCCTACACTTGGCTCTCCTGATTATTTCAACATGTGTACAACTAACCAATGTCCAAATTATGTAGATATTGGT
>JBBRGJ010000010.1:0-41793 GCA_038240835.1 Bacteroidales bacterium
GTTTAGGAATTACAATATAAATAGGAAATTCAAATAAGAATAAATGAACGAACTATTGATTTAACAACAATAAAATTGTACTTTTGCTAAAATATTAATTAATACTAAAATCTATGAAAAGAATAACTAGTCTCATCTATCTGATAATCCTGCCTCTAATTGGTTTTTCAAGTGAAGCTGATCTTAAAATTCCTGACGAAATTAAGTCACAGAACATCTTGTATTATGGTTTTTTAGTTACTTTCTTAGGCCTATTATTTGGGTTTTTTCAATTTATTCGAGTTAAAAAACTTCCTGCGCATGAATCGATGCTCGAAATTGCGGATGTTATCTATAGCACATGCAAGGCATATTTAAAACAGCAAGGTAAGTTTTTAGCTATTTTATTTTTATTTATTGGATCAGCGGTTGCTGGTTATTTTGGTTTTTTGGCCAAAGGTCACAATGGTGAATCTTTATTTGGGATTGGTGGTGTAATCTTAATTTTGAGTTGGACCGTAATTGGTATCTTAGGTTCATACACCGTGGCTGCTTTTGGTATTCGAATGAATACGTTGGCGAATGCTCGAATGGCTTTTGCTGCGTTAAAAAGAGATCCTCTAAAATTGCTTACTATTCCTTTAAATGCTGGGATGAGTATTGGAGTGGTTCTTATTTGTGTTGAGCTGTTTTTGATGCTCGTTATCTTATTATTTATGCCGAGCGATTTAGCGGGTGCCTGTTTTATTGGTTTTGCCATTGGTGAATCTTTAGGAGCATCAGCGCTTCGTATTGCGGGTGGTATTTTTACCAAAATTGCAGATATTGGTTCTGATTTGATGAAAGTAGTTTTCAAAATTGGAGAAGATGATCCTCGTAATCCTGGTGTTATTGCCGATTGTACTGGTGACAATGCAGGTGATTCCGTAGGACCAACTGCCGATGGTTTTGAAACCTATGGTGTAACAGGTGTTGCGTTGATTGCTTTTATTCTTCTCGCAATTCCTAGTACAACCATTCAGGTGGAACTGCTTGTGTGGATTTTTGCTATGCGTATTCTGATGATTATCACCTCCGTATTTGCTTTCTGGATTAATGGTTTTATTAGCAATCTGAGATATTCAGGAAAAGATGATTTAGATTTTGAAGCTCCACTTACCTCTTTGGTTTGGATTACCTCTTTGCTTTCCATCGTAGTTACCTTTATTGCTTCCTATGTGTTGATTCCGAATTTGGGTGGAAATACAGATATGTGGTGGATTCTTTCTGCAATTATCAGTTGCGGAACATTGGGTGCAGCAATTATTCCTGAGTTTACCAAAATGTTTACTTCGCCAAAATCAATTCATGTAAATGAAGTGGTTAGAGCAGGTCGCGAAGGCGGAGCTTCTTTGGTGATACTTTCTGGTTTAGTGGCTGGTAATTTTAGCGCTTTTTGGAAAGGAATGATCTTTTTTGTATTGATGTTTGCTGCTTATTATGCAAGCACCTTTGGCTTAGATTCCGTAATGGTTTACCCATCTATTTTCGCCTTTGGTTTGGTTGCTTTTGGCATGTTGGGCATGGGACCAGTGACCATTGCCGTAGATAGTTATGGACCAGTGACAGACAATGCTCAGTCGGTGTACGAATTATCTTTAATCGAAGATGATAAAGAAAAAGCTTCCGCTGATATTGAGAGAGATTTTGGTTTTAAACCCGATTGGGAAAAAGCGAAATATTACCTTGAAGCAAATGATGGCGCAGGTAATACGTTTAAAGCAACCGCAAAACCAGTGCTGATTGGAACTGCTGTGGTAGGAGCTACAACCATGATTTTTTCTTTGATATTAATGATTGAAAAAACATTGAAAATCAGACCCGAAGAGGTTTTAAATCTGCTAAATCCATATACTATTTTAGGATTTATTTTGGGCGGATCGGTCATCTATTGGTTTACGGGTGCTTCTATGCAAGCTGTTACTACTGGCGCTTATAGAGCAGTAGAGTATATCAAGAAGAACATCAATTTAGATCCAGATGCTCCAAAAAAAGCAGATACAGCGAAGTCTATCGAGGTAGTTAAAATTTGCACACAATACGCTCAAAAAGGGATGTTTAATATTTTTATCGGAATCTTCTTTTTTGCATTAGCGTTTGCTTGCTTGTCTTCGCCATCAGGCATTGGCGGCAATAATGCAGTGGCCTTATTTATCAGTTATTTAATCTCTATTGCTGTGTTTGGATTGTTCCAAGCCATTTTTATGGCAAATGCTGGTGGCGCATGGGACAATGCTAAAAAAGTAGTGGAAGTAGACCTAAAAGAAAAAGGAACTCCATTGCACGATGCAACAATAGTAGGCGATACCGTAGGCGATCCGTTTAAAGATACCTCTTCCGTAGCGCTTAATCCGGTGATAAAATTTACAACTCTTTTTGGACTATTGGCCATGGAAATTGCCATCTCCGAAAGTTTTAGAGACGTTGCACCATTTTTCGGATTAGCTTTTTTAGCGGTTGCGTTGATATTTGTTTGGAGATCGTTCTATAAAATGAGAATCCAATAAATGAGAATTTTGCAAAAGTCCTTAATCTTGAACTTTTGCAAAACTCTCACTGTTTTAAACTGAGATTTCATCTAATACAAAAATTGGAAATATAAGGTTGATGACAGTGGGAAAATACATTGATATTCTAAATTTAATATATTGAAAATCAATAATTTAATGAATGTCATACTGAGTTAATCGAAGTATTAGAGAAAGAGCTTTTTGAAAGCACTTTTTGAAGCCCTTCGATTAACTCAGAGTGACCAGAAAAGAAGCAATATTCCAATTCTGTCATTGGTAATTTACACATAATAAAAAGACCGAAGATTTCTCTTCGGTCTTTTTATTATGATTTTTCAAAAGCTTCAAATCGTTACTTTTTTCCTTGATTAGCAACTTCGTCCATTAGTTTTTTCAACGTCTCTTCGTCGGCTAAAAAATAGTCCTTTACCAAGTTCATTTTTTCGTCAAATTCGAATACGTAAGGAATTCCTGTTGGAAGGTTTAAGCTGATAATATCTTCATCACTGATGCCTTTTAGGTGCTTGATAATACCTCTTAAGCTATTGCCATGAGCGGCAACTAATACTTGCTTTTCAGCCATTAATGTCTGTTTAATGTCTTTTTCCCAATAAGGAACAATGCGATCAACGGTGTTGCACAGTGCTTCGGTAGCTGGCGCACAACCCACTTCGTTGATTCCTTGGTATCTTGCGCTGTTGATTGGGTGATTTGGATCCGATTCTTCCATTGCAGGTGGCTGAATTGAGTAACTTCTTCTCCATTGCAATACTTGAGCTTCACCAAATTTATCAACGGTTTCGCGTTTGTTTAGTCCTTGCAAAGCGCCATAGTGTTTTTCGTTCAAACGCCATGATTTTTCCACAGGAATCCACATCAAATCCATCTCTTCTAGTGCGAAGTTTAAAGTTTTGATGGCTCTTTTTAAAAAGGAGGTGTATGCAAATCTAAATTCTAAGCCAGCTTCTTTCATCGATTTTCCAGCTTGTTTGCCTTCAAGTACACCACGTTCCGAAAGATCTACATCTGTCCAACCTGTGAAACGATTCTCTTTGTTCCATGTGCTCTCTCCGTGTCGGAGTAATACTAGTTTATACATATTGTTCTGTTTTAATGTTATTATTCTTTTTTGTTTTTATATAAATAAAAAGGAGTATTCCTGTAATTAAAAACGGAATACTCAGCCATTGCCCCATATCTAACGTCATATAATTCTCAAAGTTCACTTGCCGCTCTTTTAAAAACTCAATTAGGAACCGCGTTCCAAATACCCCGATGAGCAAAATGGATAACAACAATCCTTTTGGGGTTTTGTAATTATTCCTTTTGTCGATAAAATGAATGGTCAAAAAAACGATAAAGTAGCAAATGGCTTCATACAATTGTGTAGGATGGCGTGGGACAACTTCGGCCGGTTTGGCGTTGACAAAAACAAAACCCCAAGGTAAATCTGTTGGATAACCAAATATTTCCGAATTCATTAGATTGCCAATTCTTAAATAGGCCGCATCTATCGCGAAGGTTGCCGCCATTTTGTCGAGGATCCACGTGAAATTGAGTTTGTAACGTTTAGAAAATATCCAAAGTGAAATCAGTAGACCAATAGCTCCTCCGTGACTAGCCATTCCGCCCTTCCACACTTTTAATATTTCTAACGGATGATGCGAGTAGTAATCAAATTCATAAAATAAACAATGACCTAATCGAGCGCCAATAATGGCTCCTGCAACCGTGAATACCAACCAATAATCGTATACTTTATCAGAGACTTTTGCCCTTTTGGTGTAAAATTTAACCATGTAGTATCCTCCCAAAAATGCCAAGGCAAAAAAGAGGCTATACCATCTAAGTGAAACACCAAATAGTTCAAAAATTTCAGGATTGGCATCCCATATAATTGCTAAAGGAATCATTTTTGGACAAAATTCTTAGGAACCGTTACTACCGGAATTTTCTTATATTTGATTGAATATATTAGAAAAGACAACCCAATGATAATAAATGGAATACTTAGCCATTGGCCCATGTTAAACGTCATATTTTGTTCGAAATCCACTTGATCATTTTTGATAAATTCAATAAAAAATCGAGCTACAAAAATCACAAGAAGCATCACACCCACAAATAAACCCCCTTCGACGGCGCCTTTTTTCTTTTTGTACCACAATACCATCGCAACAAAAAGTGTAAGATAGACCAAGGCTTCGTATAGTTGCGAAGGATGACGTGGAATAAAATCTTCGGAGGTAAATACAAAAGCCCATGGAACTGAAGTTGCTGTGCCAATCATTTCGGAATTCATTAAGTTGCCCAAACGGATGGATGCAGCCCCAATGGGGACGATGACAGCCATTCGGTCAAACAGCCATAAATAGGGAACTTTGTATTTGGTGCAAAACCAAATTACCACCAATATTAATCCAATAGTTGCTCCATGACTAGCCAATCCGCCATGCCAAACTTTCAAAATTTCGCTTGGATGGCCAAAGTAATAGGCAGGTTCGTAAAACAATACATGTCCCAAACGTGCACCTATAATAGTAGCCAAAACCGCCCAAACTGCAAACTTGTCGAGCATTATCTGGGGTAATTTTTCTTTGGTAAATATATGCAACATGGTATAGTAAGTTCCAACAATACCCAAAGCAAACAAAAGTCCATACCAACGAACTGTGATTGGACCAATAGAAAAAAGTTCTGGGCTAACATCCCAAATAATTGTATTTATCATCTTCAAAGTTTTAATTTGCTAAGTTACGAAAAATTTTTGCATTAAAAATTTGGTTCTACTACCATTTGAACGGAAAAGAGCACAAATATCAAATTGTTATTTCAAAATTGTCATGCTGAGTTTTCATCCAAAAAAAAAATTGGAATTAAAAGATTGAAGACAGTGAGAAAATTTACCGATATTTGCGACTAAATACAAACAGTGCAGCCGTGTTCTTTTAACGGTCATACTGAGCTTGTCGAAGTATACATAGTATAAACTTATGAAGTCCTTCCCTTCGATGTCTCAGGGCGGACAGGCTCAGGATGACCCGAAAAGAAGAACAAGCAGATAAAGCATTTTAATTCTGTCATTGGTAGTTAGCCTGCAGTGAGCCGTCCTTCGGTTCGTAGTAGAACAAAAAAATTCAACAACCAAGAACTGCCTATTCTTAAACAGTTCTTGGGATAAGTGGACCTTAAGATTGTAACATAGTTTTGTGGTTTTACACCATGTTATTTTGCTATTTTCACACCCTCGGGTATCTCAAATTTTTTAGTGTCAATGGTCGCATTTTCGGAAATTTTTGTGGCTTCAACCAGCGTTTTCATTCCCATAATTGAAATTTCTGTCTTCATGGGAATGCCATTCCAAACAAGGTAGTAACCTTTCATTTGTTGTTTTTTATAATCAATGGTAAATTTATCGCAAGATTTTCCAAGAAAGGTTTCGTTGCTTACTTTTTTTAAGTTCATGTCTTTGGCGATGGCACTTCCCAAGTCGTTGAAATTGATTGATGCCTCTTTAGGGATTTTGATTTTTGTTCCCGTTTTTTTGACCATATCGATGTTCCAAACAAATCCCTCTTTATTGATTGTGATATTATGTGATTTCTGTCCAAACAGCGAAGCTGTTACTTCTGTGACCTCTTTGGCTCCATAATCGTCGAACATTATTACTTGTTTTTGCTCCAATCCCATTACCATACTTTTCATCTCAATAATGGCCGATTTTAATGAATATTTTCCTTTTGGAGTCTCTGTTTTTACCTCTTCGGTATTCGTTGTGGTTGCGGTTTTTAGTTCCTCTTTTTTAGTTTCAGCATTGCTGCATGAACTTATTATTAAACTTGATGCGATGATGAATAATGCAATTTGTTTTTTCATTGTCATATGTTTTTAGTGAATGTATTTATAGAGCAAATATAATTAATTATCATCATTATTAGTGTTAATGTCATCGGAATCAGAAAGATGTTTTTTTACAACTCTTTTGGTTTGACTTCTGTTCTTTTTCTAAAAGTGAAATATGTTAAGCTATAAGAGTAAAAAATCAGCCAAATGATATCCTATAATTTCATATCTTTGCAATATTATAATGATTGAAAATGTCTTTGATGAATGTTTTTCGAAAAAATGTAACTGCAATACTGAGCAAAAAAATGAATTGGGTTCATGTCAATTTGTTTTTGCTGTTGTTTGGGTTTTTCTTAAGTGCGGGTTTCGGTCAAAATATGACTAAAATTGAGCTCAAACAAGCTTCACAGCTTAGCCATGATATTACCATGGGCGAAATGCAACGCATTATAGGGAACGTTATTTTTGAACATGATGGAGCGGTGATGTACTGTGATAGTGCTTGGCTTTTCGACAAGACAAACTCTGTAGAAGCTTTCGGACGGATTAAAATTCAGCTTAACGATACAGTCTCTCTTTTTGGTGACCATTTGAATTACGATGGAAACACCAAAATAGCAACTCTTACTGGCAAGGTGCTGATGAAAGATAATAAAACCCGTTTGAATTCTGAAATGTTGATTTTTGACCGAAATGCAAATACAGCATATTATAATACTGGCGGTATATTACGAAGTGGGAAAGATACACTTACAAGTAAAATTGGCACGTACAATTCATCGTCGAAGGAGGTGTTTTTTAAAGACAGTGTCGTATTGCGAAATGGCTCATACGTTATTAATTCAGACACTTTGATGTTTGAAACTAAAACGCAAATTGCAAATTTCTATAGTCCCACTCATTTTTTATCGAGTAAAAATAGAATGTATTGCGAACGGGGTTGGTACAATACAAAATCGGATAAATCTGTGTTTCAACAAAATGCATTTGTCACCAATGGGAAACAGTCTATTTTTGGAGATAGCATCTATTTCGATCAAAAAATTAATTATGGATTGGGATACCAAAATGTAACCATTTCAGACTCTCTGAATAAAATTAAGTTTAAAGGAAATTTTGCTGAATATCGACAAGATGGCGGTTACTCTTATGTAGCAGATAGCGCCTTGGCAATCATGGTGGAACAATTAGATACCTTTTATCTTCATGCAGATACCTTAAAAGTACTGTTTGATTCAGTGCAAAATCCGCAAAGAATATTTGCATATCGTCATTGTAAATTTTTCAGAACCGATATTCAAGGGGCTTGCGATTCGCTTGTTTACATGGCCGTTGATTCAATGATTTTTATGTATAAAAAACCTGTGGTTTGGTCAGGAGATAATCAGCTTCAGGCCGATACAGTGATTTTTAGTTTAAAGAACAAGCAGATAGATAAGATGTATCTGAACTCGTCGGCTTTTATTATTTCCGCCGTCGACACCACCCGATTCAATCAAATTAAGGGGAGATATATGGTGGGCAATTTTATACTCAACAAGCTCAAAACGGTGGATGTAGATGGAAACGCCGAAAGTCTCTATTATGTGATGGATGATTTTGAAAAACTAATTGGAATTAATAAAACCGAATCGAGTTATATGACGTTGGAATTAGATAGCAATTTGGTAAATTCTATTCTGATTTCCGGAAGTCCCAAAGCAACTATGTCGCCAGAGTCTAAATTGGAACTTAACGATTTGAAACTTCGTGATTTTAATTGGATGATAGGCATTAAACCGCTTAATCAATTTGATTTGTTTAGAAAAGAGTAGTTTTTCTCCATCATTCTATCAATTTTTTCAATCATTTGTTTCTGAAAGTGCCCTTTTTTGTTGATTTTTTTGACGAAAAAAAAAATAAAAAAAAATTGTGATAAATAATAAAATGTTTTTGTACATTTGCATCCTTAACTGTCCGATGGTGTAATAGGTAACACGTCTGTTTCTGGATCAGAAGAGTTCAGGTTCGAGACCTGATCGGACAACAAAAAAGAGGAGTTGAATTTCAGCTTCTTTTTTTTTTTTGTTGGTGGGCGCCATCTGTTGAAAACCCTTACAAGGAATTCTTGACTTAATGGACATTTTTAATGGTAAAAATCAGTTAAGTATGGATATTGTTGCCTTTGAGGCAAATTAAAGAGTACGGTTTGAAGAGAGTTCGAGGTAAACTTCAGAACTGATAAACGCAAGGCTGATATGATTTGAAAAAAATCAGCAATTGTTAAATAATAAGTAATATTAAACTATTTTGCTAAAAAAGCAAATTCTGTTGTATATTTGTTCTTTATTAGTTTTTTGACATGCGAAAATAATTGTTTAATAGTAAAACATTAATGCTACCAAGAGTCGAAAATTATTTATTTTTTCGCACTTGCAATAATATGCGAGTATTTTGTTGTGTATTTTTATTTTTCATGATTCTTTCGAGTAATAACTTACTTTTTGCTCAAGATTTGTCTCAAATTAAAAATGAAAAACCTATATCCGTGAGCGGAACCATTGGTGCCAGTGGATTGTTTTACAATATGAGTGGGGCTGATGCTCGAAGTAAACCTTTTTCTTATTTGTTTTCGGGAAATTTGAACTTCTCGATTTATGGCGTTGCAGTGCCGCTCTCGTTTGTGTATAGCGAACAAGATCGGAGTTTTAGGCAACCATTTAATCAGTTTGGGATGAGTCCAAAATATAAATGGGTAACCGTTCACCTCGGATATAGAAATGTGGATTATTCTTCCTTTGCATTTTCTGGACAAACTATTATGGGTGCTGGAATTGATCTTTCGCCCGGCAAGTTGCGTTTTGGATTTATGTACGGGCGATTTAATAGAGCGGTGGGCTTTAACCAAAGCGGAAATGCGCCTTCTACTCCTTCATTTCAGCGCAAAGGGTGGACAACTCGAATCGGGTATGGCACCCAGCAGCAATTTGTTGATTTAGTGATAGTGCGCGCCCAAGATGATCCAAAATCTATTGTTTTTGATTCTGCAAATCCACTTTATGCGGCTGCAAATATGGTGGTGGGACTTAATTCTAAGGTTAAAATATCGAAAACACTAAGCTTTGAAGGAGAAGGAGCCATGAGTGTTTTTACAGAGAATTTGAACACTTATCCCTTAGAAGGTGCTGGTACTTTCGCCACCAATTCGGCTAAAAGTCTTATCGACGTCAATTCATCCACCTCGGCAAAAACGGCCCTGAGAGCTCAGCTACAATACAAAAAGAAATATTTTGGAACTCGTTTGCTGTATCGCAGAATTGATCCTTCGTATAAATCGATGGGGACTTATTATATCAACCAAGACTGCCAACAGATTTCGGTTGAGCCATCTATAAGTCTTTTTAAACAAAAATTGATGCTGAAATTGAGCAGTGGATTTCAAAATGACAACCTTGACAATGCCAAAAAAAGAACCACCATTAAACTGATTAACTCCTTTTTCGTCTCCTTTACTCCATCTGCTCATTTTGCCATCGATGGAAATTACGCCAATTTTCAGTACAATCAACAATCGGGAGCTCAACCCCTAATTGATTCCACCAAAACCTATCAAACCAATGAAAATCTCACCATTTCACCTAGAATTATCTTTGCAGGAGAAAAAAAGAGCCACATATTTAATTTGTCGTACAATTTTATGCGGTTGATCGACAATAATAAATTTACTCAAGACATAAATGAATACGTTATACATAATTTAATGGCGGGTTATAACCTGAGCTTGAACGAACTGAAATTAAATTTTTCGAGTGGGTTTAATTATACTGGAATGATCAACAAACTGACCGCTGTAAATTTATATGGAATAAGTGTTGGAATCAATAAAACATTGCTTAAAAATACACTGTCGCTATCATTGCCTTTTACGCTTCAGCGCAACAGCAGCAAGGTTAATAGTGCTTGGATTCTCACTACGTCCATCGGTGTGAATTACAAATTAAAAAAGCATCATAATTTCTCGTTTAACTACAATTTTATTGGCAATTATTCCGAAAATCCACAAGCCTCGTCTACGTTTAAAGAATACAAAGGCGCTTTGCAATATATTTTCACTTTTTAAAATTTAATTTTATGAACAAGATTTTGAAATCTCTTTCAGTTAAGATGCTTATTGCAACTCTTTTTATTATTATTGGCTTTTCGAAAACCATCTCAGCTCAAGCTCCATTGGTAAAGATAAACGTAATGGTGTTGCCCCCTTATTCAACTAATTATAACGAGTACACCAATGTAATGAATCGGGTGGTTGTTACCTTGCAAAATAACTCTTTGGTAGGAGGTGATGTCAACGTACTACTCAGGGCAAGATTTAGCAATGATGATATTTCCATTACTTCGGATCCCGCCAAACAGCCATTACAACCCTTTACTGTAAGTCCTGGAGTTATTAGAACGCTAACCATAAACGAGTTGAGAGAAATGTTAGGCGTAGATAATGTCTTGTTTTCGGGCATCACCAAGTTTCAATTGCTTAATCAGGGGCTTCCCGAAGGAAGTTATACACTTTGTATTGAGGCATACTGGGATGAGATATTGGTTTCGGGACCAGAACCGATGGGTTGCAGCAATATGTTTAGTATTAGATATTTGGATCCGCCCACTATTATGCAACCGTTATGTTCGCAAACCATAAATGCAACAAATCCTCAACAACTGATTTTTAGTTGGGCTCCGCCAGCAGGTGCGCCCATGAGCACTTTTTATATTCTTCGGATGACTGAAGTAATGCCCGAAGGAAGAAGTCCGTATGATGCCATACTTTCTGCCACTTATCCCTACTTTTTTGAAGAGTATGGTATTACCGGAACCTCGTTTATTTACACCTCTGCTAAGCCTACGCTAACCAAAGGACGTATTTATGCATTTGAGGTTGGGGCTTTGGATCATGTAAACCATACTCTTTTTAGAAACTCTGGTAAAAGCGAAATTTGTTGGTTTAAATGGGGAGTCAGCGACAGCGCAACAATTAACCCAGACACCATTCCAGTTCAAAAACCTAAAATTCCAACCGTAATTAGCGGAACCCTCAATTATTCGTATCAGAGTCAAGGAAATCCAAGTTTTGCACTCAAAAACACTTCGGTTGCGCTAAAAGTAGGGTATAAAAAAATAGCTTCCGAATCGCTCGGTGCAGAAATGATTGATTTTAATCCGATTTTCAATTATACGAACCAGATTCCTAGTTTCCAATTGCAACCCAAAACTGGAAACATTAGCTTTTATCAAACATCAACGGGTGTTAGTGATGTTTCAGCCCAAGGACATTATGCAATTACGGCGAATAATTATGCGCAAATATCTCCTAATCTTGTGGGGGGAATTGGCATCGATCATATTGTGACAACAAATAGTAAAGGGGAATTTAGTTTTAATCTAATGTTAGATGCAAAAGATACAGTAGATCAGTACATACTCAATCCGCAAAACCCAAACGAAAAGCTTTACAAATACTATTATTTACAGATTTATAATCCGTATTACGATATGCCAACTACTGAATTTCAGGTTAATCCTGGACAAAACAAAGAGTTGGGGGTGATTGTAAATAAGGTGAAAACATATCAGTTGAATGTAAATGTTCGACAATTCTATAAAATGAGAATCGGTAAAACGATGGAAGACTTTGATGTGTATTTACTCCGTAAAACCAAAGGTTCCGATTTGCCCGAAAAAGAGGGAGATTTGGAAGCTGGGTATTCAACGCATAATGGTTATATTGTAATTGCAAAAGCCACTACAGGGATTAATCCAGCATCTGTGCCGCAAAATAAGCTTGAAAATAGTGTTACTTTTTCAAATTTGGTTAAAAACATATCCCCTGGAGACAATTACATTCTCTATGCTTGCAAACATTCTAACAGCAATTTTCCTCAGTATGATCCCAACGAGCAAACGGAGACCCATTACCTCAATTTGTCATGCAACCCATCTACCGTGGGGAACGTTGTGCCTACAGAAAAAAGAACCATTTTTCTGATCTATCCAAACCCGCCGCATTCGACAGTGAAAGGAAAAATTTCATACAAATATCTCAATAATGATCTTAGGTTGCCAAAACCGTTAGCAAATACCAGTGTCAGTCTTATTGTTCAATATAAGTTAACGGGAACGGAAAATTCGCAGCCGATTTCTAGAGTGTTAAATCAGGATGACCGTTGCTTCTCCGTATTGCCGGCAGACAACAATGTTGTATTAAAAACTGTAACAACCAATCAAAATGGAGAATTTTCCTTCGATTTTGCCAATATAGACAGCGTGAAAATCGTCAATCCAAATTTTTCAAATGGTTCTGCGGAAGTAGATGTTAAATACAAGGGAAAACTAGAACGGGTAATCCGCCTAAGGGTAAATAATTCATATTATTGTAGTCCCGACGAAGATATTTTGGTGCAGCCGTGGAGTAATTTTAACATCAACCTTACCTCATACATAATGTCGTATCAGCTAAAGCTTAAAGCGGTGATAGCCGATGCATTTAAGAAATCATTACAAAACGTGAATGTTTCTGATACCAGTGGTGCAATATCAGGAATCACGTTTACCTTATATCGTAATTTCCGCGATTCGGATATTCCTTCCAGCGAAGGAATGGGGATGAATACCGTTAGAAAAGTTATGGGAAAAGATGTAATTGTGGTTTCGGAAGGTAAAAACATGGCAGATGGTACGCTGATATTCAATGATTTAATTCGAAGTAATTATCCAAGCGATATTTACATGATCATCGCAAATACCTCTCAAACTTCCACTGAAAGCTTGAATTACTGGGAAACTACGGATGGATTTCCAGATAGTTATGGAAATCAACGGATTAATCAGGCGGTCATCAAGCATCCTTCTAATGTGATCATTTACAACAGCGATTACACCACTACATTACCATATCAATATTATACCCAACATTCGTTTGAAAAAGTCATAAAAATGTCGCCGAGAAACCCACGGGTGGCTGGTCGTGTGATAAGCAAAGCTGCACCAAACGGCGTAAAACAGGCAAACCTTACCCTCTATGAAGATTATGTTAAAAGAACAGATAGGTCATGGTGGACTTCAACCGACACGATGGGCTATTTTAAATTCAATGATTTAAATATTGAATTGCTCCATCCAGATGATTACCTTTCAAATGTAATTGGACCATCGAGAATATTGCAAATCAGCCGTGATGGTTATAAAACTAGCAATATAGATTTAGGTATTATGAAAAGAGGAACGCAGTATTACAATCCTTTATTGGAACTGGTTCCGCTTGGAACTGGAGCCTTTGGAATTGTAAGAGACTCCATTCCAAACATCAACAATGGCGACTTAAAAGGCGATCCAATAGTTGCCCGCGTTAAAATTGGCGATGGAGCCTTTATTAATACATACAACCAATATCCGTCCGAATCGCCAGTTGAAGCCCAAAAGTTTAAGGTAGATGCCGCATTTGGAATCCAAAAATTGACCATTATTCCTTTCGATCCGGCATATTCTCCCAAAACATTTACGGTGAACATCACTCAGCCCAAACAATGGCTCGGTGTATTTGAGTTCGACAAATTAAAACACAAGGTTAAAATCAAGGTGGTTAAGAATATGGGAGCATTCACTTTTAACCCAATAGTTGGCGCCAAGGTGAAACTTCTAAATATGGAAAAAATTACCAATACACTGGGAGAAGTTTATTTTGAATATACCAACAACTCCATCACCAATTTTGTAGCCGAAGTGATTCCAAATTCCACTCAGAGTTTTGTGCCCAAAACATATGCGTTTACCAATACAGAAGCTCAGGGATTGCAAAAATTGAATATTTTGGTTGAAGATGGGGCAATTTTAAAGGGAAGGGTTATTTCGGCCGTCTCTCAATTTCCACTTAAAAACGCTAAAGTTTTTGTAGATCAGGGAAACGGAAATGCACCGATAATAGCTTTTACAGATAATTATGGAATTTATCAAATCAATGGAGTTCCTCGCAATCCAAATTTGCAGGTCATTCGAGCAACTTATAGCGGAAGCAACAGCTCTATCCCACAAACGTTTATTGGCAAGTCGACTACTGTGCTCATTCCTGCGACTGGAAATCCAGCAGATGTGAATTTTTCACTCAATACATTTACAGCATTCGATATCAGTTCTTTGTTGGGAATGCCTATAGAAATTGACTCTTTGGTTGATTTGGGGAACAGTTTGGTGCAGATTAATGGAGCTTTTGTGAACATCAAATCCAATGCTAATTTTAAATTGATGGATTCCACCCTTCGAATTCCTTTTGTGGGTATCAGAGTAGGAAAGGGACCCGAAAAAAACGCGCAAGGTTTATCCATTGGCGTTCCTTTAGTAGATAATTATGGACTAGATATTTACAACATTCCCATCCATATATTTGACAATTTCAACGGCAGAGTTCGCCCTCGAGTGAGCGTACTTCATTTTGAAAAAGATTATCCATCAAAAAAAGGTAAAATCACAGGGTTAATTCAAATTGTAGATAACTCGTTTAATTTTCCAAGCAGTTACATGACCATCTCTAATACCGACTTTTATTTAGGAGATTTCGGAAAGAATGGTTCTAGCTCAAAGACCGAGTTGGCTGTTTTTAAAGCGGCTGAGGTGCCTTACCCAAAATCGCGCTTTTCTATTTGTAAATACAATGGCAGCGGTTTTGAGTTCAAATTATTGGGGTTTGAAGGGATAACGGGGTCTTTTCAGCCGAGCGAATCTTATATTATCGATGATACGGTTGCGCTTTATGTCCGATTGAAAACAAACTTGCCTTTCAATCCGCCAATTCCACTTGATATTGATGCCGGAAAAGTAATCTTACATCACGATAAAATTGATCCGATTGACAATTATAACGATCTTGATTTTAAATTGGAAACGTGGAATGTGAAAGGAAACGGATGGAAATTGGCGACCAACAGTGGTGGAATTCTTATTAAATCTGGGGCGGTTAAAACAGGAATTATAGATGTTCCTTTTACAAATATGACGATTACCCCCACCGATTTATTATGTGAAAACTTTAAGGTGAACGATCTGACGATTGGTGGAGTTACACCATTGATGGTGAACCAAAATATTCCCGCTTCCAACAAGATTTTTATCTATGATCCCAGAGTAGGAGAAGACCAAAAAGGGCATTACAAATTTCTCATTCTCTCGGGTGGTGCAGGATCTGTAGCTAATTTTGGAGGCGGTGCACTGATGGAAGGAATGCAAGCCAACGACCGATTTAATATCTATGTAATCTCTATGTTGAGTAGTGGTGAGCAAATTTTTAGTTTTGGAGACAATCATCCCGCTGTGCCGATTTATAACGTCGCAAAATTCAAACCGCTCACTATTTCGGCTCAGAATAACTCATTCAGTATGCTTGGGACGGTAGATTTCGATATTCCGAGAACCGCAAAGAATTATCAATGCAATCTTATTTATAAAAAAGGTGCTCCAAAAGCAACCGTGAGCATGATGCCTGTAGGCTTGGTGGTGAATGGTCCTGGAGGCGTAACCTATAGCGCAGGCAGCAATCAATCGCTCAACGCTGGCGGATACACTGCCGATGGAACCATCGAAGAGAATGGAATTTTTAAGTTTAATGCTAACTTATTCCGACCATCCGATTTTAACAACATCAAGATAAAAGTGGATTCAAATACGAATCAAACGCTTAAAATCAGTTCAACCTCCGAATTTCAAAAAATTTATGGAAACATGGGCATAAAAAATAACGATTGGGATTATTTCACCTTTGGAGGTACTATGATTGGCGCAAAAGGCATTGGTGTTTCGCAACCGCAGAAGTTGAATTTTACGGTGTTTGGAGATATAAAGGCTGATAATCAAAGTATTGGCGTGCAAAACGTGGATTTGCCAGGCGGTTTTGGTGGCATTTCGTTGACGTACGACTTTAAAAACAGTTGTCTCACAGGAGGAATGGAGTTTAATGCTCCATTTAACGGGGTTAATATTCATGGGTTAGCCAATATTCTTTTCGACAATCTTGGCTGGTATTTTATTGCAGGAGGTTCTGCCCAACTGCCTTCTATTGGAACGGCAAATGCGGGAATATTGATTGGGGATTATCCTCAATTTACTCCAGCTATGCAAAATACGCTTATGCAGTTTTGCTACAATAAAAATGTTCCATGTGATTACAAAACGAGCGGAATTCATGGATTTTTTCTCTCAGGAACTAAAAGTGTCCCCGTCGTTAATATCCCCAATATTCATTTAAATATATTGGTGGCATCCATGGATTTGGGGTTCGATTGTGGCGTAGATGCTCGAATGTACATGAATTTTACCAATCAAAGTACACTGGTAGGGTTTGGCGCAATGGCTTATGCTCATGCTTATTTTGCGTTGGAATCTTGTTTCTGTACCTCAATTAGTGCCGATTTGCGTCAAGAATTATTTGTGGGTGGTTTGTTTGATTTCAAGGCCAAATCGTTCAATTTTACAGGGTGTGGAAGTATCTCTATTAGCGGACAATTGGAGCAGTGTATTGGTGCTTTCGGGCTTTGTGGACCTTGTATTTCGGCCGGTGTAAGTCAATCGTTGAAACTAGAAATGTCAGTGGGGAGCTCCTCTGGAATTCATGGGCTATCGGTAGGTATTGGCAATTGCAGTTCCCCTTCGCCCGATCCTTGTAAATAATATTTTGAGTTCGCAAAAAACAATAGTCGTTAATATTCAATGTGTCAAATTATGAAGAAATATAAAATTAAACAGTTGTTCTTGATTGTGTGCGTTTTAGTCGCCACCAGCAAGGTTGAAGCTCAAAAATATCCAACGCCAGTTTCTTCCGAAAAAGGTGTGTTTGTTTACGTGGGCAAGGGTCCAGGTCAAAACATTCATTATCTATTGGAGAAAAAAGAGACTTCTCAAGACAAATTCTCCACATTGACTATTTTAACCAAACCGTCCTCTCTTGTTGAATTCAGGAGTTTGTTGCTTTATTACTCTTCGCTAGTCTCTTCCATTAATATCAACGACGAAAAAGCCGTTACGAATGTTTGGAATGAGTTGGAAAAAGGGTCGTCTTCCAAAAATATGGGTTATTGGAATATTCCAGCCATTGCCATGGCTTCTGGATTAGCGTTTTACGATACTGCGGTTGTCCTTGGCAAATCGTACACTTATAAGGTGAGTGTCATTAAAAATGGAAAGATAGAATCCACCACTGTTTCGGATCCCATCGTATGGACTAATCAAAGTATTAAAAATCCAATTTCATTTCACAATCAATCTTCCGATCAACAGCATGTGTTTTTAGAATGGCAGATTGTTGGGGTACCACGGCCCTCAAATTTTGAAGTCTATCGGAGCACAATTGCCAAAACCGATTTTGAACTTGTTTCAGCCATCAAAGGTTTTCGCTCTTCGGGTGATACGCTAATTTTTATAGTGAAAGACACCTTGGTGCGACCCGACGAAACCTACTTGTACTATATCCAAGCGAGAGATTTGTTTGGAAATCCATTTGAAACTTCGGAACAAATCCGGGTGAGCACCAGTTCGAGCGCCAGCGATCCAGTGGTGCTAAAGATGAAAGCTATTTCAAACGAGAAAAAAAGAGCAATTCAGCTAGATTTTAAGATTACAGAAGCTGCCGAACTTCGCAACATTAGCATTGAACGTAGCGATGAGTTTAGTGGGAAATATGAACTATTGACCAATATTCCGCCTACAGATACCGTTTACTTCGACAAAACGGCAATTCCTTTCAAGAGTTATTATTACCGATTGGTGATTCACACCTTAAATGGGAAAACAACTCCATCTGCAAATGTTTCGGGGTTTTTGTCGGTTGAACAGTTTTTATTACCTCCAAAAGACTTGAAAGCCATCCAAACCGCAAAGGGAGTGGAATTAAATTGGGAAAATTCTGAATTAAACATTGTGGGGTTCATCGTTTATCGTTGTGAGGGATACATGGGAATCCTCGAACAAATTAGTCCAGTAATTACGCCCGCCGATTTACTTAAAGGATCGTATTTAGACACCTTAGTCGCTCCCAAAACTATTTATAGTTACGGAGTTAAGTCGGTGGACAAATTATTGACGGAGAGTTCGTTTGGAGATACAGTTTCCATTGTTTCTCTAAAAAATGCACTTCCACCCGTTACACCAACTCGGCTCAGAGCCAACCCGGCAACTACCGAAATTTTGCTGACTTGGGATAACATGTATGCCAATGAACCGAAGTTGATTGGGTATAATATCTATCGAAAAAAATCGGGCGAAACCGATAAAAGTTACACCAAACTTAATCCGATGATGCTTCCCAACTTGCATAATTATTACTCGGACACATTGGTAAATAGTGGATCCAGTTATGTTTATACGGTGGAGGCGTTGGATGTTTTCAGTTTGGTAAGCGGCCAATCTTATCCTATTGAATCGAGTTTAATTACACCCAAACCCGTTTCTCCTACTGGAATTCGACTGTTTAACCAACCCGCAGATATTCTAATTACTTGGGACGAGCCTATGAATGTGGATGTTCTCGAATATCGGCTCTATCGAATTGACGGCGAAGAAAAGCCAAAGCAAATTGGAAGCTACAAACTCGGAACTAATTCCGCCCTCGATAAAACCGTAAAATCGGACGGCTATTATGTTTATTATCTAACTTCGATGAGCGTTTATGGAGTGGAAAGTGATCCCTTAGGTGAGGTGTCCATTCGAAGGTAGGTGTATGGAAAATAATTAGTTTAAAAAGCAGTTTTTTTATTTACAGATTTATTGCAAAAATTTTTTGTTTTGTCCGTTCTTACGATAGAAATGGAATATTTAAAAATGGTTATCAGGTGTTAACCTTAAATATTATTTGCTCATTTCAAATTATAACCTGATGGATATTTTAAAACAAAGACTACTTATTGAACAAGCTGATCGAAAATTGGCTTTGTTTATTCCTTTAAATTCCTTTTCAATACCTCAAAACGGATGGGTACACACCATCAGAATTGCTTTAAGAATGTCGTTGAGGTAATTAGGAAACCGTTGTAAAAGAGCTTCATAAAAGAATGTTCAAAGACATTTGGTACTGGGCGGGAGAATATAGAAAGACAAATAAAAATATAGGTGTAGATAAGTATCAAATTGCGATTTCGTTAAAACAATTAATAGAAGATAGTCGGTTTTGGTTAGAAAATAAAATTTATTCCGATGAAGAATTTGCAATACGGTTTAAACACCAAATTGTACAAATTCATTGTTTTCCAAATGGGAATGGTCGGCATTCAAGATTAATGGCAGAAGTAATTATTAGCCAAATATTTGGGAAACAAATATTTACTTGGAATAAAACAGCTTTAACTAAAAAAGGTGAAACAAGATCAAATTATTTGAGAGCAATAAGACAGGCTGATGCTGGAGATATTATTCCTTTGATAAATTTTGCAATATCATAAAAAACGAATGTTTGCAAAAAATCAACTCTTTAATACCGTATGTTAAGATATTTTAGTCCAATTAGAATAAATTAATAATGGTATAACTTGTGATAAATTTATATAGTATAAAATTAGTATTTTTAGCAAATATTGTATAGATAATCGACTTTTATTCGATTATCTATACAATATTTGCTATCTATTTGATCATAAAACAATCTGCAATCCCAACAAAAAAAAAGAGGAATCAAACGATTCCTCTTTTTTAATTCTATGAGTTTAGATTACTCTACTAAGAGTAAAACTTCTCCTTTATCCACAGTTTTGCCTTGATTGCTTAACACAGCCACTACTTTTCCGCTAAAACTTGATTTTACCTCTTCGGTTCCGTAGTATGTAACTACATAACACAAAGGTTCACCTTCTTTAACGGTGGATCCAATTGGAATTGGCGTAGAGTTGTTTTGGAAATCTGCTTCCCAGAAAAGCTGTCCTCTGTATGGCGCTGTCACTGGTTTGGCATTTGGATATTTTGCTTCCCAATTGTTTGTTGGCATTCCCTCGTTGCTTTTTGGTTTTGCAACCAAACTTGGAGCACAAGCTGCGTCTTTTGCTTTCGCAAGCTCTTCTTCAAATCGTTTTTTGGCAACACCCGATTTGTAATCTCTATATTGACGGTCGTGCATGGCTAGTTCAAACAACTCTTCGTCGTTTGGACCACAATCCCAGTTGTTGTCAGCCATCTCTTTACGATGTTTTTCTAGTTCGTCTGGATAGTTGTCCTGAGGAACACCTTCGTAAAACTCAAGTCCTTTTGATTTTGCAAGTTCCACAATTTCGGGAGCCAATGTGCCAGGTAATTTTCCAGCTTTGCCCAAAATCATATCCCAAGAGTTGTTGTCGATCATGCCAAAACGTGCTCCGCCTTTTACTAGCGACATCACATTCATCAGGGCAATGTTTTTCACATATTGACTAAAAGGAGTCACCAATGGAGGATTCCCAAGCATTGGCCAAATATGAGAAACTTCGTCAAATAACATCACCAACATATCGTCGGTAGTGACTTCTGGTTTGTTGTTTTCGACAAGATATCTGTTTATTCCTTCGTGAACCCCTTTTAAATCGGCCATCAACGATCCCATCATTCCGCCTGGCAGACCGCATCCAATAAGTAATGACGTCATAAAACGGTTACGAGGATCGATAAAATATCCTAAAAAGTCATCCATAAACGATTGAGTCAGTCTGCGCACTTCCATGTATGCATTCATGTCAATTTCTGGCACATCAAAACCAGCATCTTTCAACATCGCTTGAACTGCCAAAACATCTGGATGAACCATGCCCCAAGCAAGTGGTTCCATGGCTACATCTAAATAATCTGCACCAGCATTTGCCACTTCAAGCATCGAGGCCATCGAAAAACCAGGACCAGTATGTCCGTGATATTGAACAATAATATGAGGATATTTCTCTTTAATTGCTTTTACTAATCTGCCAAGCATCACCGGACGTCCAACGCCAGCCATATCTTTAAGTGCAATTTCGTCGGCACCATATTCTACCGCTTTATCCACCACGGTCATATAATATTCTACGGTGTGAATTTCGCTGTGAGTGATGCTTAAAGCTGCTTGCGAAATCATGCCTGCTTCTTTGGCATATTTTATAGATAATTCTAAGTTGCGAGGATCATTCAATCCACAAAACGAGCGTGAAACATCAACACCTTGTGCTTTTTTGACTTTGAACATCAACTGACGAACGTCTTTTGGCACTGGGAACATTCGCAAACCATTAAGAGCTCTTTCGAGCATTAATGTTTGAATTCCTGCTTTGTTAAAAGGTTTTAGCCACTCTCTCGCAGCTTGATTTGGGTTTTCTCCAAAGAGAAGGTTTACTTGTTCAAATGCACCTCCATTCGTTTCAACTCTCGAAAAGCACCCCATTTTGATAATGGCAGGAGCCACTTGAGTTAACTGACTTGCTAAGGGAACGTACTTCCCAGAAGATTGCCACATGTCGCGGTACACTAAACAAAATTTTATTTGTCGTCCCATAATTATTGGTTTTTATATTTTGATGCTAAATTACTACTATTTTTTAATATAGAAAAACTTTTGTCAAAAATTATAATAAACTGTTTGTCAGTAGGTTATAAAAGATATTAAAAAGAGCTTTTTGGTTTGAGAAAATCTTCGTAACTTTACCCGTTAAAAAGTAATATTTTTCGTGTAATAATTACGTATTAATTGACCAAAATGGAGCATATAAAGAACACATTAGAGAATCTTAATCAAGCAATGCCTGCACATTTTAACGAAGATGAACGGTCGAAATGTAAGACTCTTTTTCTGAAAAAGCTAGCCATGGATGCTCACAATTTTTATGGTGGTAAAATTCAAACATTACCAAAAGCACCTGTCGTTGGTTTTAATTGGTTCAATGTATGGTACACTCCTGGCGTTTCCGCTGTTTCAACGACAATACGTGACGATCACGACCAGTCTTTTTCGCTCAGCAATCGCAGCAATTTAGTGGCCGTAGTAAGCGATTCTACTCGCGTTTTGGGCGATGGCGATTGCACCCCCTCGGGCGGTTTGGGCGTGATGGAGGGCAAAGCGTATCTGATGAAATATTTGGGTGGAGTAGATGCCATTGCACTTTGTATAGATAGTAAAAATGATGCGGGAGAAAACGATCCACAGAAAATTATTGATTTTGTAAAAATGTGCCAATATAGTTTTGGTGCCATCAATTTAGAAGATATATCACAACCCAATTGTTACAAAGTTTTGGACGTTCTTCGCGAAGAGTGCTCCATCCCTGTTTGGCACGACGATGCGCAAGGAACCGCTTGTGTGACCTTGGCTGGACTTATAAACTCATTAAAATTAGTTGAAAAGAAAATTGAGGATGTAAAAGTGGTAATGTATGGTGCAGGTGCCGCAAATACGACCATTGCTCGATTAATCATCGCCGAAGGTGCAAATCCTAAAAACATCATTATTTTTGATAAAGACGGTGCTTTGCATATCAATCGTGAGGATTACAAAAACGATCCTCGTTATTATCCTGTGTGGAATTTGTGCAAAATTACCAATCCCAATTGTGTTACTTCTGTGGAAGAAGCTTTTGATGGCGCAGATGTGCTGATTGCGTTGTCGGCACCGGGACCGGATACGATCAAACCTGATTGGATTAAACGGATGAATCAAAAGTCGATTGTGTTTACTTGTGCCAATCCAGTTCCCGAAATTTATCCTCACACCGCAAAAAAAGCAGGTGCTTATATTGTGGCAACAGGCAGAGGCGATTTTCCAAATCAGGTGAATAACTCTATTGGGTTCCCTGGAATCTTAAAAGGAGCATTGATGGTCAGAGCAACCAAGATTACCGATTCAATGGCAATTGCTGCTGCACATGCACTGGCATCGTTTGCTTCTGATCGTGGAATAACTACCGTTAATATCGTTCCCACTATGGAAGATGCGGATGTATTTGCCAATGTGTCGGCAGCTGTCGCTATGCAAGCAATTGAAGATGGAGTGGCTCGCCTTAATATGACGTATGATGAAGCCTTTGAATTTGCAAAACAGGATATTGACCTTGCCAGAAAATCCACTCAAACCCTAATTGACAACAAATTAATTAAGCTCCCTCCTCAATCGATGATTGATAATGCAATGGTGTGGGCTATAAAAAATATAAACTTATGATTTCATTCGTTAGAGGAACTTTAGTAGAAAAAAATCCAACATTTGCATTGATTGATTGTGGTGGAGTGGGTTACAAAATTCATATATCGTTGCAAACTTACGAAAAGTTGCCGAAAACGAACGACGCTTGTAAGTTGCTGACTCATCTAATCGTCCGTGAAGATGCTCACTTACTTTTTGGTTTCAATGAACATAGAGAGAGAACACTTTTCCAACAACTTATTTCGGTGAGTGGAATTGGCCCAAATACCGCTCGTATGATGCTCTCTGCCATGAGCAGTAGTGAGTTGATTGGTGCTATTTTAAATGAAAACATCAAAATGCTCCAAGCTATCAAAGGCATCGGGGCAAAAACAGCTCAACGGGTTGTTATTGAACTGAAAGATAAAGTAGATAAAGATGTTTCGGCAAGCGATAAACTTTTTACTACACACAATACAAATAAAGATGAGGCGTTATTGGCTTTAGTCTCGTTGGGATTTGCAAAGAATAGTACAGAAATTGCATTGAATAAAATCATTAAATCTGAGGGCTCAGAAGCTACGGTAGAAGCACTTATCAAAAAAGCACTTCAGGTTTTATAATAATTGTTAACAAAAAAAACTAAGGAAACTTGGAAAAAGGTATAAGATATTTCATCACATTAGCAGGAATTACCCTATTATCTCTGTCTGCATATAGCATCATCAAAGGTGATTCTTTGATTTACACAAATCATTCTCAAAAAGAGCACCCAGCTTCTCCTCCAGATAGTACATTAATTTACCCCATTCCTCAAAACCCAGATGGTTCTGTTCCAGAGCATCCCATGTATTTTAATAATCCTTCTAATTTTAGTACAGAAACAGTGTACGACTCTATTAGTCAGCAATATATCATTCAGCCTAAAATTGGAGAGACCAACTTTGGGGAACCCAATATTATGAGTCCCGAAGAGTACAATCAATACGATGTAGATAAAGGATTGCAACAGTACTGGCGCGAAAGAGCAGCGACCTCTTCCTCTGGTGGTTCCAGTGGTGGTTTGATTCCTCAGCTGAAAATTAAAGGAGAACTTTTTGAAAGTATTTTTGGAAACAATGTCATTGATATCCGCCCTTCGGGCTCTGCGGAGTTGATTTTTGGCGTTATTCACAATCGAAGAGACGACCCTGCCCTCGATATCCGTCAACGAAAAACAACCAACTTTAATTTCGACGAAAAGATTCAAATGAGCGTAATTGCAAAAATTGGCGATAAAATTGAATTTAAAACCAACTACAATACGCAAGCTACCTTTGAATTTGAAAACAAATTGAAACTGAAATACGAAGGAAAAGAGGATGAAATTCTTAAATTGATAGAAGCTGGAGATGTTACACTCCCTCTTAATTCTACCTTAATTCAAGGAAGTCAAAGTTTATTTGGAGTGAAAACTACGCTGCAATTTGGTCGTACTACCATCACTTCGGTATTGTCCGAACAAAAAGGACAAAATCAAAACATCAGTGTTACAGGCGGCGCACAAACCAACCAGTTTAATTTTAAAGCCGATCAGTACGAAGAGAACAAGCACTTTTTTGTATCGCAATATTTTTACAACAACTACAATCGGTTTATGTCTAACTTGCCGATTATTGGCTCCCCCATTAATATTACCAAAATAGAAGTTTGGCGTACCAACATTGGCGCGGCTACTCAAGAAAATAGAAACATTGTTGCCCTGACCGATTTGGGTGAATATACACCTTCCAATTCGTTGATTTCTCCCACTATTGGTGCCTCAGATTTGCCCGCATTGGATGCAAATAATCTTTTGACAAATCCCAGTTTAAACCTTGCAAGTGTCAGAGACATTAGCCTTGTAGGAGATTATTTGAGAACCTATTTGGGTGGACTTACTTCGGGAGTTGATTTCGAAAAAGTAGAAAGTGCTCGAAAACTCCAACCTTCCGAATATTCCTTTAATAGTCGGCTTGGGTTTATCTCTTTAAACTCAGCGCTGAATAGCGATCAGGTTCTTTCTGTTGCTTTTCAATATACCATTTCGGGAGATACCACCGTTTATCAAGTGGGAGAATTTTCCAATGAAGTTACGGCTCCAGCTAATATAATCACCAAATTATTAAAATCATCTTCGTTAAATACTAAATCGTCGCTTTGGAAATTGATGATGAAAAACGTTTATTCCTTAAATGCTTTTCAAGTAAATAGAGACGATTTTAGATTCAATATTTTGTATGCTGGTGACGAAGGTGGGATTCCCACAGGATTTTTCACCACCGGTGATCAAAAAGGAATTCCATTGATTCGATTAATGGGTTTAGACCGTGTAAACTACCAAGGCGACCCTACTCCCGATGGACTTTTCGATTTTATCGACAATGCATCTACGCAAGGGGGAACCATCCAATCGTCTAATGGTCGAATTTTCTTCCCTACCGTCGAACCTTTTGGAAAAGATTTACGGGCACTTTTCACCGATCCATCCTTGGGAGATACTTACTCATTCGACTCTTTGTACTCTTTAACCAAGCAACAAGCTCAGCAATATCCCGATCGGAATAAGTACTATTTGGAAGGAATGTATAAATCTAAATCAGGATCCGATATTTCGTTAAATGCCATGAATGTTCCACAAGGTTCGGTAAAAGTTACCGCTGGAAGCATCGTTTTGGTCGAAAACACTGATTATACCGTAGATTACACGTTAGGAAGAGTGAAAATTATCAACGAAGGGATTTTAAATTCAGGCACCCCAATCAATATCTCACTCGAAAATCAGTCATCCTTTAATATGCAGACCAAAACAATGATGGGAATGCATATTAACCACATGATTAATAAAGATTTTAATGTGGGCGCTACGGTGCTTAATCTTCGAGAACGTCCGATTACTCAAAAGATTAACTATGGCGATGAACCGATTAACAATACCATTTGGGGAATGGATATTTCGTATCGGACAAAATCCCGCTTTCTGACAAAAATGCTTGATAAACTTCCGTTTTATAGCACTAAAACAGAATCAAATATCACTTTTGATGGCGAGTTTGCCCATTTTATTCCAGGTCACTCAAGTGCTATTGGCAAAACTGGAACTACCTATATAGATGATTTTGAGGGAAGTAAATCGGCCATTGATATCAAAAATATTGGCTCATGGTTTTTGGCCTCTACGCCACAAGGGCAGACACAAGCGGGTTACTGGCCCGAAGCAGCTCCTGGCACTGGCTTAAAGTATGGTTTTAACAGAGCAAAAGTTGCTTGGTACATCATCGATCCAGTTTTTTATCGCAACAATAGCGCAACACCTAGCAACATTAGTGCTGACGATCAGTCGTTGCCTTATTCTCGGGAGGTTTTGCAAACAGAAATTTTTCCAAATAAAGAGAATCCAAACAATCAAATTACAAACATTGCTGTTTTAAATTTTGCCTATTATCCAAACGAAAGAGGTCCATACAACTTTGATGTTGAAGGCGTTGGTGGAATGTCGAGTGGGTTGAATCCAAACGGAACTCTTAAAGATCCACAAACTCGTTGGGCGGGGATTATGAGAAGAATTGAATCTACTGATTTTGATGCCACAAATGTGGAGTACATCCAGTTTTGGGTGATGGATCCATTTATTGATAATCCGACAGGTGCTGGTGGAAAACTGATATTTCATTTGGGAGATGTCTCTGAAGATATTTTGCGCGATGGCCGAAAGAGTTTCGAAAATGGTCTGCCAGTAAACAGTGATGTGCAAAATGTGGATACTACTATTTGGGGTCGAGTGCCAACACTTCAAGCTCTTGTAAATGCCTTTGATAACAATCCAGAGTCGAGAGTATATCAAGATGTTGGTTACGATGGCCTTTCGGATGTGGACGAACGCTCGTTCTTTGCAACTACTTATTTGGAGAAAATTGCAAACAATGCCTCTTTAGGAAATGGAAGTGATGCTTATTTAAATGCTCAAGCTGATCCTGCGGGTGATAACTTCCACTATTTTAGAGGAACCGATTACGATAACGGAGATGTCAAAATCTTAGATCGATACAAAAAATTCAATGGAGTAGAAGGCAATTCCCCTACGGACAATCAAAATACCGAATCGTACCCAACTATAGGCACATCCTTGCCAAATGTGGAAGATATTAATAAGGATAATACCTTAAGTGAAGAGGAGCGATATTATCAATACACCCTTAATTTTGACCCAAATACAATGAATATTGGACAGAATTTTATCTCCGATATTTATACAACTACTATCTCATTACCCAATAATACTTCTACCACGGTAAAGTGGTATCAGGTAAAAATTCCTATTCGCGAACCTCAAAAAGTAGTGGGAAATATTCAAGGATTTAACTCCATTCGTTTTATTAGAATGGTGGCCAAAGATTTTCCAGATCCAATTATTTTCCGTTTTGCAACGTTTGAATTGGTGAGAGGTGAGTGGAGAAAATACAGCAAAGATTTGCTTACCAATGGAGAGTACGTGCCAGGTGGTGACGATCAAACTGGATTTAACTCCTCTACTGTCAACATCGAAGAGAATGGTCGCAGACTTCCTATTCCTTACGTAATTCCTCCGGGCATTGAACGTGAACAAATGTGGTTGCAAAATTCATATAAACTAAACGAGCAATCACTCTCATTAAAAGTTTCCAACCTGTTGGATGGAGACGCAAGAGCAGTGTACAAAACGACAAGCTTTGATTTCCGTCAGTTTAAACGTTTGAAATTATTCCTTCACACCGAAAAATTATTAGAAATTCAAGATTTGAAAAATGGCGATTTAACCATGTTCATACGTGTGGGTTCCGATTTTAGTGAAAACTATTACGAGTACGAAGTTCCACTTACACCCACTCCTTGGTACACATCCACTGAAAATGCAAATCAAATTTGGGCCGACTCGATGGATATTCAGTTGTCAAAATTTGTTGATGCCAAGCAGAATAGAAACATAAACATTAGAAATGGGGCATCGTATAGTTCCATTAATCCATACACCGAATACGATGGCATAAACAAGGTTACCGTGGTAGGAACGCCAAATATTAGCGATGTAAGGGTGATCATGTTGGGAGTTAGGAATCCGAAAAAGAAAACCGTCTCCGACAACGATGATATGATGCCAAAATCGGCAGAAATATGGGTGAACGAAATGCGATTAACCGATTTTGACCAAAACTCCGGATGGGCGGCTACTGCTCGTGTGCGAACTACACTGGCTGATTTGGGCGATATTGTGATTGCCGGTTCTACCAGTACTCCTGGTTTTGGAAGCATCGAGAAAAAAATTAATGAACGTCAAAAAGAGTATTTGTCTTCGTTTGATATTGCGACCAATATAGAAGGTGGGAAATTTTTTCCAACTAAATGGAACGTGAAAATCCCTATTCACTATGATTATTCCCAAATGGTAAGTACCCCAGAGTATAATCCATTAAATCCAGATACTAAGTTAAAATCTGATTTGGATACTTACGAAACGAAAGACCAACGAGATTCTGTAAAGAAACTCACTCAAGATTTTACAAATCGTAAGAATTTTAACTTGATGAACGTAAGAAAAGAGCGTGGTGGTGATGGAAAACCAAGGGTTTATGATGTTGAGAATTTTGATTTAACGTATGCTTATTCCGAAATTAACACTCGTAATTTTAACGTAGAATACGATAACAAACGAAACTATAGAGGGGGATTTGGATATAACTTTACCGCCAATCCAAAAAACATTAAACCACTTTCTAAAGTTAGATTTTTGTCTAAAGTGAAAAGTTTGGCCATTGTTCGTGATTTCAACTTCTTCCTTTATCCCAAAGTGTTTAGTTTCCGTTCTGAAATGAACAGACAATTTAACGAAGCCAAACTTCGAAACAAAAGTGTGGGTTTAATCATCATCGAACCTACATTTATGAAAACATTCGATTGGAACAGAACCTACAACGTAAGATGGGATTTAACCCAAGCAATCAAAATAGAGTATCAAGGAACAACCATGGCTCGAATTGATGAACCTCAAGGGTTGATAGATACTAAAACCAAACGGGATTCTATTTTGCAAAACATTATGGATGCCGGTAGAATGAATAATTTTAACCAAACGGCAAGTGTTAATTATCAAATTCCAATAAACAAGATTCCAATGTTTAACTGGATTTCTGCCAATGCTCGATATGGAAGTACGTTTAGTTGGGTGGCTCCTCCATTGTCGCTGCAACGATTAGGAAACAATATTGAAAATTCTAATACCAAGCAACTTAATGCAACTCTTAATATGCAAACACTTTACAATAAAGTGTCGTATATCAAGAAAATTATGCAAGAGCAAAGAGCTCCTGCAAAACCATCGCCTAAAAAAGGAAATCCCAAAGACAAGAACAATAAAGCGGGTGCCGATTCAACGGCTAAAAAGGTAAACATTGCCAAAAGCGTGTTGGATAATTCGTTGAGAATAATTACCATGCTCAAAAATGTTACATTTAGCTACACCGAAGGAAATGGAATCAGTCTCCCAGGTTTTGTGAATACTCCGGTCTATTTTGGAAATGATCCTAATTTGAATTCTCCGGGCTGGGATTATGTTTTTGGTGCTCAAAATGACATTGTAAAACAAGCTCAGATCAAAAATTGGATTACCAAAGATTCGCTCTTCAACTCCCCATATATGGTTAAGTACAACCAGAATATGAACGTGAGAGCATCCTTGGAGCCGTTTAAAGATTTTAAAATTGAAATCACCGCAAATAGAACGTACACCGAAAACAAATCTGCATTTATTAAAGCGGATGACATGGGGAATTATAGCGAGTTTTCGCCACAAACTACCGGAACGTTTAGCATTACCTTCTTTGCACTCAATACCGCTTTTATAACTGATAACAAAGATTATTCAAACGATAACTTTAACAACTTAAAGGATTATCGTCTGATTATCGCCAATCGTTTGGCTGGAATTAATGGGCGCTATTCTAACGGAACCGATCCATTGACAGGATTTCCTGATGGTTATGGTCCTACGTCTCAAGATGTTCTTATTCCAGCATTTATAGCTGCTTACAGCGGAAAATCTCCAGATAAAGTTGGATTGACTGCTTTTCCGGCCATCCCAATGCCAAACTGGCGATTGACTTACAACGGATTGGCAAAACTGGATTGGTTTAAAGATATCTTCCAAACTCTTTCGGTATCACATGCTTACAACAATAACTTTGCGGTGGGTTCCTTTACGACAAACATTCGTTATACGCCAGGCGAAGATGGATTGCAAAAAGTACGTGATGCTTTGAATAACTTTACACCTCAAAAAGAGATTGCTCAAGTGTCTATCAATGAACAGTTTGCTCCATTGTTGAATTTCGACATGGCCCTCAAAAATAGTTTGTTGGCAAAAGCTGAGGTTAAAAAATCAAGAAATTTAGCACTGACTTTCTCTAACGGACAGTTGACAGAACTTTCGAGTACTGAGTACATTTTTGGATTAGGATACAGAATCAAAGACATTGAACTTACGTTTAACTTTAGTGGAGTAACCCGAAAAGTGAAGAGCGATTTGAATATCAAAGCCGACGTTTCTATCCGCGAAAACAAAACAATCTTGCGAAAACTTATCGAAAACGTAGATCAAATATCAGCCGGACAACGGGTAATTTCAATCAATGTTTCTGCGGATTATCAACTAAGTTCTAAGTTTACAATTCGTGCTTTCTACGATCAAGTGCTCAACAAACCATTTGTCTCTAACCAATTTCCAAACTCCAACATCAACAGCGGAATTAGTGTGAGATTTACATTGGCTCAGTAATTCGTTTTTCTAAATTTATCAAATTTGTTCGTTGTGCTTTCTCCCACTCAAATGGTAGTAGAATCATAAAACATTATAGATATGGGGAATAAAAAAGAATTATCATCAAAACAAAATGAGGAGTTGCTAATAACTTTAAAAGCTCGTTTTGAGAGTAATATGTGTCGACATAAAAACGTAATATGGTCTGAAGTGAAAACCAAACTTGAGGCTAATCCCCAAAAACTATGGTCGCTGAGCAAAATGGAAGAGTCGGGTGGTGAACCTGATTTGATGTGTTTTGACAAAAAGAGCAACGAATATGTTTTTGTGGATTGTTCGGAAGAAAGTCCTACAAAGCGAAGAAGTGTTTGTTATGATACACTAGCACTAGATTCAAGAAAAGAAAATAAACCAAAAAACAGCGCTATTGCAATGGCACTAGAAATAGGCATTGAACTTTTAACAGAAGAACAATATCACGAATTGCAACAGACAGGAAGTTATGATACTAAAACATCTAGCTGGATTGCGACACCCGAGAGAATTAGAGAACTTGGAGGAGCAATCTTTGGAGATTGTCGCTATGGGCAAGTCTTTATTTATCATAATGGAGCGGAATCATATTATGCAACTCGAGGGTTTCGTGGTTCGTTAAGAATATAGATTATGTAATTATCAGTCTCTTTCGTGAGACGATTTGTAATAAAGATGATAGAATATGAAACGTATTAATCAAGATAAACAAATTGCAACACTGTTTTTTGCCCTGACAGTTTTGTTTTTGATAATATCCATGACTTATCAACCATTTTTTAATTGGGTTTTTGACAGACACCATAACCAATGGAGCTGGTATGTCCGACCCGTTTTTTTAATCCCATTCTGCTTTTTTGCTTATAAGCGAAGTTGGTCAGGGATTGCAATAACCATATTTTGCCTTTTTACAAGTATGTTTTGGTTTAACAAGCCAGAAGTAGTCAGTGACAACGTTCAACTATTTCTCCAATTTGAAAAAGATTGGTTATATGGCGAATGGGATTATAAAAAAGTATTGTTAATTATTACCGTTCCTATTTCATTTATAGCTTTGGGACTTGCTTTTTGGAAACGCAGTTTGTTTATGGGACTTGGAGTTGTTGCATTAATGGCGTCAGGCAAAATAATTTGGAGCATTCAAAATGCAGGCGAATCTGGAAAATCTATCCTAGTGCCTGCAATACTTGGATTGGTAATTTGTTGTGGTTTAATATTTTATGGATTTACAAAACTTGAAAAGAAAAACAAACCAAAACAATAATACTCTTGTTATTCTGGGGCAAATTTGTGCGCTAATTGATAAATATTTATCTTTGAAAAAGAATCTAATATATATAAGAGTATTCAAATAAATTTACACACAATTTAGCGAATGATAAACCAGATAAAATCAGTTGAAGTAATACTCTACGTGAACGACCAAGAGACAAGTTCGATGTTTTATCAGAACATATTGCGTAAAAATCCCGACTTAGATGTCCCTGGAATGACCGAATTTATTTTATCCAACACTTGTAAAATCGGCTTGATGCCCAATAAAGGGATTGCGCAAATACTTGGCAACAAAATGCCACATCCCGACCAAGGAATGGGAGTGCCGAGGTGTGAACTTTACTTTAGTGTTGACAATATAGAATTAGAATTTGAAAATGCAATTACAAATGGTGCAAAATTAATAAGCCCTATCCTTGATCGTGATTGGGGGGATAAAGTCTGTTATTTTTCCGATCTAGATGGTCATGTGATAGCATTTGCAGAGAAAATTTGAGAAAATAATCCTGACTATGGCTTTATGACTGATATAAAAAGACCATTAATTGTTTTTTTAGTGAACTTAGTCTCTTTTGGTCTGCTTTTTTTTCTATTAGGTCATTACTTTAAACTCGAGGTTCAAGGTTGGTTTTATATTGTAATTGCTATTTTTTATAGCTTAATGGCCGTTTTTCTAAGACCAAGATTAATTTCATATTTTAATAAAAAGTTCAATCAACACTAAAAATATGGTTTTTTTATCGTAAAATAGTTTTCTGTTCCTAAGAAAAAACCTTGTCATAAAGATATTTTGTTTGCGGGAAACTGCATTATGTGCCAAACTTCTTTTATATTTGTAATCGCAGACGATATTGTCTGAATTGATAAATATTAATTCCAATGAATGCAATCTTTTACAGTTTTAAGGCGAAGAATCTTCAATCCAAAGAAGTTGGGATGGACATGTTTGAAGGAAAAATGATTTTGGTTGTAAATACTGCAAGCAAATGCGGATTCACCCCTCAATTTGAGGGATTAGAAAAACTTTATCAGAAATATAAAGAAAAAGACTTTGTCATCTTAGGATTTCCATGCAATCAATTTGCAAATCAAGAACCTGGCGATGAAAAATCAATTTCGGAAGGTTGTCTGTTAAACTACGGAGTTACTTTTCCTATGTTTGCTAAGATTGATGTGAATGGGGGACATGCTCATGAAATCTACAAGTATTTGAAAAAGGAGTTGAGTGGAACTTTTGGCAGCAGAGTTAAATGGAATTTCACTAAATTTCTGATCGACAGAAATGGGAAACCCATTAAACGGTTTTCTCCACAAACTAAACCAGAAAAAATTGACAAGTATTTGGAAAAACTTATTGATTAGAGGAATTGGCAGCCTGTAAAAGTGGGGAATTTAGGGGATTCTTATTTTAAAAAATCTACAATTTTCGCTTCATCAATATTTCGGTAGCCATATCTTTCGATAATTTTTCTGTCTTCAATAAGAAGAATCAATGGCATTTTCCCGCCAGTTATAGACATAAAATCTGAGCTTTTCAAAAAGGCGGTTTCAAAATGGACAGATTTTTCATGATAAAACTTTTCAAGTGAAGTGGAATCTCCCCAGAATATATTTGCAAACTTTGTGTGGTCAATGTTATTGCGTTCCACAATAGAGCTTATTTTTTTTTCAGATAGTTTGCAAAAACGACATTTTGTGCTGTAAAAACAGAGCACTTTTTTCCCGGTATCACACTTAATTGGAAACTGGTTGTTGTCAATAACCAATGAATCTAGTCCGTTTTTATTTACAACGGAAATTTTAGAATACAGCTCTGGGTAAAAAAAGTCGGGAGGCGAAATAATGGTGGGTAACGAAAGAGTAATTGCTCCAACAAGCATTGCAATCAAGAGTTTGTATTTGAGAGCAAAAGATTTGTTTTTTTTAATTGCGATGAATCCCACTAACAGACAACCGTTTTTTATCATCGATTTGAGGGCATTCATTTTAAGTATTTCGCCAAAACAATGGCAATTCTCCGAGGTTCCGGATATAGCGCTGAAGGCCAAATAGATGGTGAATCCACTTAATATTGCCACAGACAGAATCCATATTTGTCGGAAATAGATATTGAGCAAGAGCATGATTCCAATGAATAACTCCAGGCTAATTAATAAACGAGCGGCCAATGATGAGAGGTTGAAGCTTAATAGGTTGTGGCTGAAAACATAGATTTCGAACTCGTCGATGGATAAAAACTTAAACGTTGCGGAAATAATAAAAACGATTCCGAGCAGACTGCGTAAAATGTGAATAAAAACTTTCATTTAAGCAAATTAGATGGTGAATTTTGTTTTGTAAACAATAAGGGGTGAGTTTTTAAAAATAATAACTATAGGTTTATTTATTTGAATAAATGATTTTACATCGATTCTTTGTTGAATTTAAGATCTTTTAAACGGCATTTTCTAAAGTGAGAATAGATTTGTTTGTAGTTATTATCCTATTCAACCTCAATATCATACTTCATCAGCAATCCCAACAAACCATGCGAAGAGAATTTAGTTTTTTTAATTCGATTATTTTCTGGGTCGATGGCGTAATTGATGGAAGTTCTGAAATCACATTTATCTAAGATGGTGTGGTCGAATTGCGCGTGTCTGAAATCACATTTGTCAAACATTGAACTTGTTAAATCGGTTTCTGTAAAATCAACTTCTTGGAGCAAACAGTCCGTAAATTTAGTTTTTTTCATTTTTAGTTGATAAAAGGAGGAGTAACTAAGGTTGCACTCCTGAAATTCAACCGAAAACAAGAACTTGTTGCAGTCGTAAAAAATGATGCCGAGTAGTTTGCAACTGGAAAAAAGCACATCTTTAAGAGAACTATTTTTGAAGATCACATTGCTTAAATTACATTGAGTAAATGTGCATTCCGAAAAAGAAAAGTTCGATAAATCAACATTTGAAAAGTCGCAATCGGTAAAATTGCAATGTTCATATACTCCAAACTCAAGAATCTCTTGTGTGAAATCAGTTTTATCAAAAACTAATCGCTCAAATACTTTGTAAATCATGTTTTTTTAAAATTATATCTTTAATGTTTTGCCACGGTCTCTATTTCTCTTCCAACAGGTCAGGGCGTCTCTCTTTAGTCCTCAACATCGCTTGTTCAAACTTCCACTCGTTAATCAACTTTGCATTTCCCGAGAGTAAAACTTCTGGAACCGACCATCCGTTGTAAGTGGCTGGACGTGTGTACACTGGAGCAGAAAGCAGTTCGTCTTGAAATGAGTCGGAGAGTGCTGAACTTTCATCCGAAAGCACACCTGGAATTAATCGAATAATTGCATCGGCGGTTACACAAGCGGCAAGTTCGCCCCCCGAAAGCACGTAGCTGCCAATGGAAATCTCTTTGGTGACAATATGTTCTCGTATCCGTTCGTCTATTCCTTTGTAGTGGCCGCAAATGATGATGATGTTCTCTTTCAAAGAGAGCTGATTCGCCATGGGTTGATCCAAAACTTCACCATCGGGAGTCATGAAAATGATCTCATCATAATTGCGCTCCGAGAGTAGTTTTTTGATGCATAAATCGATGGGTTCTATCATCATCACCATGCCCGCCTCGCCTCCAAAAGGGTAATCGTCCACTTTGTTGTGTTTATTTTGAGCGTAATCTCGAATGTTGTGAAGTTCAATCTCAATTTTGTTTTTATCAATCGCCCGTTTGATGATAGAGTGACTAAATGGTCCCGTAAACATCTCTGGAAAAAGAGTCAATATGTCTATTCGCATCTGCTTAAATTATTTAATTTGTATCACCATTATCCCATCTCTGAGCGGCAATAAAAGGTTTTCTAAGTTCTTATTTTGTTGCACATAATCATTAAATTGAATCAATGCAAGTGTGTCTTTGTCTATTTTTTCTGCATTTTCTTGGGTTACTACTTTGCAGCCCCACAACACATTATCGGCTATAATCAATCCTCCTTTGCTCATTTTCGGAATGAGTAAGTCTAAATATTCAATGTAATGATCTTTGTTTGCATCCAAAAAAACGAAATCCCAAACGGTGTGATTATTTTTTATAAAATCGTGTGCATCGCCGATGATGAGATCAATTTTTTCTTCCAAATTACCTTTTTGAATATATTTTCGGATAAAATCTTCCATCTCGGGATTAATTTCTACGGTAGTTAGTCGAGAAGAATCTGGCAGCGCCAATGCCATTGCAATGGCAGCATATCCCGTGTAAGTTCCAATTTCTAATACGTTTTTGGGTTTATGCAATTTGCAAAGTAGCTGTAAAAACTGCCCTTGAATATTTCCCGAGGCCATCCGTGGCGATACTTGCGTGAGGTGAGTTTGTCGATAGATTTCGTGCAAAATAGGATGCTCGGCAGAGGAGTGCTTGATGCAGTAGTCCTCAATTTCTGCGGATGCAATATTGTCTAATGAGTTTGTCTTTGGCTCGTATTTAATACTCATGTGAATCCCTTTTTCTGCTCTTCAGTGTTGTTTGAATTGCTTTTTTTAATCGATTATTTTTATTATTATTCCAACAAAGGCTATTTTGATTTTGTATAAATCAAACTGCTGAATTTATCTTCTACAAACACTTCGTTTGCCACTTCCATCAGGTCTTGAGAGGTAATCTCGTTTATTTTATGAAATATATCTTTCATGGTGTCAATTCGGTTGTGGTACATCCCACTTTTGGCCATGCTAAGCATTTCGTTTTGATTGGATTCGTTCATAAGCGAAATCTGACCAAAAAATTGCTTTTTAGCCCTCGACAATTGTAGAGTTCCTAGTTGATTCTCTTTGATTCTCCTAATCTCTTTGAACGTTAGATCGATTGATTTGTCAACTGTTTGGTGATCGCTTCCAATATATACGGTAAAAAGTCCCGTATCTGTCATCGGATTAAACTGAGATTCAACAGTATACGCCAATCCGTTTTTCTCGCGGATAGAAATATTAAGTCGAGTATTCATTCCCGGACCGCCAATAATATTGTTGAGCAAGCTAAAAGGAATTCTCTTCGGATCGAACATATTGTATGCTGGCAATCCCAAAAGTGTATGAGATTGATGACCGTTTACATTTGTTTTTATATTTAATGGTTGATAGCTCTCGAAATTAATCCGTTCAAAATCACGTTTAGATGATTCGATGCCTCCAAAATATTTTTCTAAAATAAAAACTACCTTGTCAAAAGATAAATTTGAAACCGAAGAGATGAACATCTGATCGGTTGTGTAAGTCCGTTTTATAAAGCTTTGAATCATTTTCCGATTAAAGGTCTTCACCGATTTTGCGGTTCCCAAAATATTCCGTCCCAACGGATGATTTGCAAATACTTGATTTTCAAATTCATCGTAAATTAATTCGGAAGGAGAGTCTTTGTACGATTTTATCTCTTCTACCACTACCTCTTTCTCGTTTTCTAACTCTTTTTCCGGAAAAGTAGCATGCGAAAGAATATCACTCAGTAATTCTGCCGATCTAATATAATCCGTCTTCAGAAAAGATGCGTAGAAATAGGTGTCCTCTTTGGTGGTGTATGCATTTAAGTCGCCTCCAACATTCTCTAATCTCGATAGAATTTGAAATGATTTTCGTTTGATGGTTCCTTTGAAAATAGTGTGTTCTATAAAGTGAGCCAACCCACTCTCTTTTTCTAATTCATCTCTGGTTCCGCTGTTTATGCCAACTCCAAGATGAGAGACGGTTGATTTTATCTGCTTATGGGCAATTCGAATACCATTTGAAAGTGTAAGAAATTGGTACGTCATTGTTTATTATATATTTTGTGTCAAAAGTACGAATTTTTTGCGAATAGCACAAACCACTCTCACGTCAATTAATCCCGTAAATTCATGATTTATAGGTTTTGTTGCTCATTTTTTCATACTTTTGTATTCAAAACTCAAATATAAATGAATTTTCTATATCCAAACTTTCTATACGGACTTTTTGCAGTGATTCTGCCAATTATGGTTCACTTGTTCAATTTTCAGAAGTACAAAGTGGTCTATTTTTCAAATTTTCAGTTTTTACAAAACTTGCAGATGCAAACAAAACGGCACTCATCCGTCAAACGATGGTTGTTGTTGCTGTTGAGAATTCTGATTATTGTGGCTGTTGTGTTGGCTTTTTCTCATCCATATTTTAAAGATGCCAACAGTAAACAGATTTTTGGTTCCAATACCGTTTGTGTTTTTGTAGATAACTCTTTTAGTATGAACGATAAAGGAGATGAAAACACGCTGATAAATCATGCAAAAATAAGTGCAAAACAAATTGCAAATGCATTTTCTCCCTCCGATAAATTTGTGTTGATTACAAACGATCTTGCACCTGAGCAGTTCAGAGTAGTGGGTAGAGAAGATTTTCTGTCGAAAGTAGATGAGATAAAAGCAAATACTACATCGCGAAGTTTTTCGGATATTTCACTCAAAATCAACGATATTTTTACCACGGTTAAACAAAGCAATAAGAAGTTTTTTGTGATTTCAGATTTCCAAAAATCTGCCTTCGATTTCAAGGCGGTTTCCATTGATAGTGCTGTAAATGTGAACTTAGTGTATTTGCCACATCGCAATTCTAACAATATTTCGATTGACTCTTGTTGGTTCGAGCAGCCAGTTTTACGAGGCAATCAACACCTTGTTTTGTATGTTCAGGTTAGAAATTATAGCACCAGTCCGTTCGAAAACATTCCATTGTCCATAAAAATCAACAATAAAGAGAGAGCGACCGCCTTGTGCAACCTTTCTGCAAATAGCGCCACGGTGGTTCCGTTGACATTTTCTGTGAACGAAGCAGGAATTATGAATGGCGAAATTGAGGTGAATGATCCGGGTGAAATAGATTTTGACAACTCTTTTTACCTGAATTTTAAAATTGAAACCGAAGTAAATGTGCTCGAGGTTTTTGAAACAGCGCCCAATAAGTATATTAATTCGATTTTTTCCACCGATTCTATCTTCAAATACTCCTCTCAATCCATTAGTTCTGTTAGATATGATGAGTTGTCAAAGTTTCAATTAGTTGTTTTATCGCAACCCACTGCCATTGCCACCGGAACCAATTCGGAACTGACAAAATATGTTGAAAAAGGAGGATCGCTTGTTTTTATTCCTTCCGCCAAAAGTCCTGTGGATAATAGTGTTTCTGCCTTTTTGAAAAACAATTTTTCCTCTGAGATTGGAAACATAGACACTTCTAAAACTCAAATTCAACAGGTTAATATCTTACACAGTTTGTATAAAAATGTGTTTGATGGATCTATTTCCGAATCTGAACTCCCTATAATACTTAAGCATTTTGCTATTATTAGCAGGGGAGGGGAGTTTCAAGAGCTTTTTAAAACTAAAAATTCGGATTGTGTGTTTGGCGTTTCTCGTTTTGGCAAAGGACTTTTTTATCTATTTGGAATAGCTCCCGATGATGTTTTTGGGAATTTTGCTCATCATCCAATCATTGTTCCTACGTTTATCAACATGGCGTTAAATCAAAACCAAAATAAGCAGTTGTACTATCAGATAAACAACAATGAGGTAATTAAACTTCGGAATGTGGATCTTAAAGGAGAACAAGTGCTAAAAATTAAAAGTGCAGATGGAAAAACTGAAATTGTCCCTCAAATGATTTCTGCATCTGGCGAAGTTCACCTAGTTGAACGTAATCAGATTGCAAGTCAGGGGAATTACAACATCCTCAACGGAAGTGAAGTTTTGGATGGAGTTGCGTTTAACTTTGTTTCGTTAGAATCAAATATGAATTTCTTCAAACAGGACGAGATTAAAGGACTTATAGATAATCAGAATATTAAAAACACATCAATCTACGACTATCACCAGCTAAACTCACAAGCTATTATTCAAACAACCGGTTCTCTCACGATTTACAAATGGTTAATCATTTTTGCCCTCCTGTTCCTATTGGTTGAGGTGGCTATTCTTAAGTTTTGGCGCTAACTTTTAAACTGTAGCTGGTTAAACAAAATCAAATACTTATTAGAATCGCTTATATATATAAGGTATGATTCTTTTTTTGAAAACAATTTTATCTTATTTTTTCCCCCATCCAAAGTCAAACCCAAATCTTATAATTGGATTTCCATATGGATATTCCATCGATTCATCAAAATTCCATAACAATAAAAGGTAACCGCCAGATAGTTCGCTAAACTTTTGTTTATAACCAATGCCCATTAATGGAGAATACAACCATTTTCTATTTATGGTGGGCGTCAAAAAGGAGTTATTTTCGATATTTAACGCTTCAATCTCCGCATGAACGAAGAATTGTTTAAATACATCGTATCTGGCAAATGCTCTACCACCATATATATAGGTCTTAAAAGTGTAATTTTGATATCTTTCACCGTAATAAGCGCCAGTCAATCCACCTGCAATGCTTAGTCTGTCGGTGAGATAATAACCATAATGAGGAGAAAAATCCAAGAATGTGATAGAGCCAAGCATTAAACTTAACGATCCACCCACAAACATGGTCCCTTTTCGCTCAATATCCTCATCCTCATTTCCTGAAAATTGAGCATTACATTGGTTGTATATGCCTAGAATCAATATTATGAGTAGGGTTTTCCCGATATTATTTTTACAGATATGCATATATTTTATTATAGTTAGGTTGTAAAGTTACATTTTTTCAATATATCATCACGCTAATTAAAAGTTAATGGTTTTCTGTGATAGATTCTTTGGCATTCTATTTCAGTCGTTTAATCGATTAACAGTTAATTACACATCTAAATCGGTTCAAATAGTTTGGTATTTAATTTTTTTGGTGTACTTTTGCACTCCCAAACGGTAAGTTCGGGGAAGTTCATTGAGGCGATGTGATACAATTTTCCAGACAAGTTTTTTTGGTTTTGAAAAATAAATAAAAAAAGATTTGGTAGTTTAAAAAAAAGTATTACCTTTGCACTCCCAAACGGTCAGCGATGGTCGGGAGGGAAAAAGAAACGTTCATTGTGATATTGAAGAAGACGAAAATAGCGTATAACTAGGTTATAAATAACCATGAATACTAAAGATTAGCCAGAACAAAACTTAAGATTATATACAATGGAGAGTTTGATCCTGGCTCAGGATGAACGCTAGCGGCAGGCTTAATACATGCAAGTCGAACGGCAGCACAGGAAGCAATTCCGGGTGGCGAGTGGCGCACGGGTGCGTA
>JBBRGJ010000011.1:0-39972 GCA_038240835.1 Bacteroidales bacterium
TACAAGACGTCCCACTTCAAGGAATTTCACTTGTACTTTAAATACTTTTAAGGCGATGATCATTTGTATGATTGCCATGGCAAATTGAGTAACTACACTTGCTACAGCAGAGCCAGAAGCCAGAAATTTTGGAATTAAAAACACATTCAGCAAAATATTCAACACCATACCACTTGCGGCAACAATGTTTAACGTGAGTAAACTTCCATTTGCGGTGAGCAATGTGCCAAAAACATAAGTCATCGAAATGGCGACAAAACAGCTCATCAAAAGTGAAAACACTAGCGACAACTGCTCAATTCGAGCTACAAACTGAACTAATGTTTCGTTAGCATGCTGCGGATAGAGCAACGTCATAATCTCTTGGCGGAAAGCAATGCACCCAAAAGCAACCACAATGGAAATGGTAAATAACAGCGAGAATGACAATTTAACCATTTCGGTTACAGACTGTTTCATCTTTATCATGCGAGCAAAAAGAGGCAGAAGAATTACGGCAAACAGATACGCAATCATATTTATCGCATCCAATAATCGATAGGCTGAGGCGTATACTCCGGTTTGATAATCGCCAATATCTTTGGGCAACAATCGTTCGATCATTACGCTGTCTATTTTGTTGTAAAAAGTCATTAAAAGCACTAAAAGAGCATACGGGAAACTCTGTTTAAGGATAACAATGATAAAACTTGAATTCCAATTAATCCGTAGAAAGTGGGCTTTTTTTATGACAATAATTAATGCAACTAAGGCTGTAAGCGAATAAGCGATTGTTTGAGCAAATACAAACCAATAGATGGTGATGGGCTGACTAAACCAATGTCCCCAAATAATTACCGAACAGAATAAAATCATCAGAGACCGATCGAGTACCGAAATCAAACTATCGGTTTTAAACAGATGAAGTCCCGAAATATTTGATCGTAAATAGAGAATAAATGAGATGATTACTTGATTGAAAGCAAGAATATACAGCAAGTTCATCTGTTTGGCACTGTAGCCAACTATCAGTCCAATCGAAATCGTAATCACGATGTAAGCGGCCGACAAGAGCAATTTAATTCCTAAAATACCAGAGAAATATTTATTTAAAAGATGATGGTTTTGGGCTATATTTCTATTGTTGAAATTGGTCAGACCAAGGTCGAGAAAGATATTAAAAAGAAAAGTAAAATTAAAAATGGAAAAGTAAAATCCGTAATCGGCAGCACCTACAATGTTTTGCACCGCTCTATCGACGCCCAAAATCCAAAAAGGCTTAATCAGCAGATTGAGCAGTAGTAGCACCAATAATCCGGAAAGAAACTTTTTTTGCATTGTAAATTAATCTTCGGGAACGAAAAAGAAAGTCTGTTTGTGATGTTTTTTTGCATCAAAAGGGACTAATTTTCCCGATATCAGCACATTAATTTCATACCCATATCCGTCCATCAAATTAAAGCATTTTTGCCGATTCTCATTATCCCACAATTCAGCATAAACCACAGGTCGGTGACGTTGCAATAACAGATGAGCGCCTTTTAGCACAAAATATTCAAAATTTTCAACATCTAATTTTATTCCACTTATAAAATATTTAGAAAGCAAGAAAACATCCATGCTGTCTAGGCGTTTCATTGGGACTTTAATTCTTTCTCCCTCATTAAAATCTGTCATTGATTCGTGAACCACGTGACTAAGTCCATGAAATCTGACCTTTTTTTGTTCGGGTAACACCATTTCAATATCCGTATTTTCGTTACCCAAAGCCATCTCCATTACTCTCACATTTTTAAGGCGAAACAATTTAACCACTTTTCTTAATGTAAGAATATTGTCGGGAACAGGTTCAAAAGCGTATACTATTGAATTTGGTTTACGAGTGGCTAGATAGTAAGACATAACTCCGAGATTTGCACCTACATCCAATAAAATCCCATTGTCGGAAATTAGTTTAGAAAAGTAGATAAAATCTTTCTCTTTACGTTGAAATCTCAAGGTTGCAATTATCCACAAAGCAAACACAAACAAATAGTTGTGATACCCTAGCATCCATTGCAATATGCGTTTTATTTTGTTCTTCATCTAGATAAATCGTCGTATAAGAGATGCAAAGTTATGGATAAAAAAGGAAAAAAGCATTACTTTTAATTCAATTTTTGAAAAAATCATATTATCTTAGCGCAATAATTCAACAAACAAATGATTATAGCCGTTAATACTCGTTTACTAATTAAAAACAAACTTGAAGGCATCGGGTGGTTTACCTACGAAACTCTATCGAGGATAACGCAGCAACACCCCGAACACACTTTCTATTTTCTATTCGACCGCCCTTTTCACTCCGATTTTGTCTTTGGCTCAAACGTAAAACCAATCGTATTATCACCTCCAGCTCGTCATCCTATATTGTTTATCATCTGGTTTGAAATAGCGGTTACACGCTTTTTGCGAAAGATAAAACCCGACCTCTTTCTTTCACCCGATGGATATCTGTCTCTTTGCACAAAAACACCTTCGTTGGCAGTGATTCATGACATTAACTTTGAGCACTATCCAAAAGATTTTCCATGGATTATCGAAAAATATTATCGATATTTCTTTCCAAAATTTGCGCATAAAGCTATTCGAATTGCCACCGTTTCTGAATTTTCAAAAAATGATATCATTCAAAAATATAATATCAGCGAGCAAAAAATAGATGTGGTATACAACGGCTGTAACACCAATTTTAAAAAACTTAGCCCTCAAGATATTCAATCCACTAGAGATCAATATACCAACGGCAAATCCTACTTTGTCTTTATTGGTGCTCTTATTCCAAGAAAAAATCTGCGGAATCTATTTTTTGCCTTTGAAAAATTCAAACAGACCACCCATAGCGATGCAAAATTGGTGATTGTGGGCGAAAAAAAGTGGTGGACTCCCTCTATCGAAGAGGCATTTTCCTCCGTCAGCGATAAAAACTCGGTGGTATTTACCGGCAGATTAAATCCCGAGGAGCTGAACAAAATACTTTCAGCTTCGATGGCACTCACCTACGTCTCCTATTTCGAAGGTTTTGGAATTCCAATTATAGAAGCCTACCAATGTGGCACAAATGTAATCACTTCAAACGTTACCTCAATGCCCGAAGTGGCGGGAAAAGGTGCACTTTTGGTGGATCCATTTTCTATCGATGAAATTACAAATGCGATGATACAAATCTCCGAAAACGAAAATATTCACCAGGACTTTTTAAGTGAACAACAAATTCAATTAAACAAATTTTCGTGGAATCAAACTGCGGATAATTTATGGCAATCGATCCTAAAGTGTATCTAAAAATTGAAACTAACAAAACCTAAAACAATGAGCAAACAAAAAATAGCCGTATTTCCGGGTTCTTTCGATCCAATCACCATCGGACATGAATCTATTATAAAAAGAGCCATTCCGCTTTTCAATAAAATAATTGTGATGGTGGGCGTAAATGCAAATAAAAATTGCATGTTTTCCTTAGAACAGCGTTTGGGTTGGCTTAAAGAGACCTTTGCCGATTTTCCGACCATAGAAATAGCTTCTCACCACGGACTTACGGTTGATTTTTGCAACAAACAAGGCGCAAATTACATATTGAGAGGACTAAGAACTTCCGCAGATTTTGAATTTGAGCGTTCTATTGGTCAGACAAACAGAACATTAACGCCAACAATCGAAACTATTTTTATGCTCACTTTGGCAGAACACAGTTTCATCACCTCCTCTATTGTGAGAGATGTATTTGCAAATGGGGGCGATATTTCTCAATATATCCCATCGAGTATAAAAATCACAAAACAACAACTCCTCCGTTAATTTAGACAATCTGTAAGGAATTTCATCGTTAACTATGATACACTTTTAAAATATTTCAAATGCGAAAAATTTTTGTCTCCCTATTTTTCATCCTATTGACTAAGTTTATATTTGCCTACGAACCCGTTACCATCATCGGCAAAGCGCCATTTGCTGCAAATCAAACGCTTAGACTTTATCAATACGATGATCTGATTACTTACAAAAAGTTGTTACTCAAAAGTGTAGTCATCGACAAAGAGGGAGATTTTAAAGTCACGTTGGATTTAACTCGTCCCACCTACCTCATGTTTATCATCAATTTCTTGGAATCTGAACTCTATGTAGAACCCCAGAAAAAATACAACATCCATTTTGAGTTTCTAACCAAAATTGACAACCCATCGGAGGTTTCTGCGAAAGAGATTCCAATGCTTACCATTGTCGACAACGACAAATTTGAAGAGTTAAACCAACGAATAAATATTTTGGAAAATGCCGTAACTGAGTTCCTTATAAAAGACAATAATTTCAAAAAGATATACTTTCGCTCCGACAAAAAACAACTCGACTCACTCCAAATGTTAATTTTTGGCGACTGGGGTCAAAATTTGGGAGATTATTTCAGAACATATCAGAAATATACATTTGCCACTTATGAAAACATCATCTATAGCAAAAATCCCGATTCAGCATTTGTGAAATATTTTAACGAACGCGATTTCGCTGTCGAAAACACTGCTTTTATGATCTTTTTCAACACCTATTTTGAAAATTATTATGACAATCCCGTTTCTAAAATCCCAATCGTAGAATTTAAAAGAATCATCAACGAAGAACCTGACCTCAAGAAACTGATCGATTTAATGGGGAAAGACCCCGCGTTGAAAAATGAGATTATTCGTGAAATGGTATTTATAAAAATGCTTCACAACGCCTTCTCCGACGACCGATTCAATTTTGAAAACACCGTAAACCTACTCTATGATTTTGCAGAAACTACCAAGTTCCCCGATCATAAAAAGATGGCACTAAACACCTTAGCACTAATAAAAACAAAAGTAAGTGGTAAAAAATTATTAGATTTTCCATTAAAAAACATCAACGGATCCATTACAAAACTATCTGAATATAAGGACAAATACTTGTACATTCATTTTTTCACCACCGACTGCAATAGTTGCGTGAGAGAGATGTTCGGAATTCAAAAACTAATACCCGAATATGCGGACAGCGTGCAGTTTATAAGCATCTCGTTGGATATGAATACCGCAAAATTGTTCCATTTTGTCAACAAATTCCCGCAATTTAATTGGCCCATCGTCAATTTTGCAAGCAATTTTGACATGATAGAAGAGTACGGATTGAAAGGTCTGCCCTTAAATATGATTCTTGACAAATCGGGAAACATCATCTCATTCCCCGCCCCAAATGCGGAGGGAATCCTTGCTCAAGTTTTAAATATTATCTTTAAAGATAAATATAGACACAAATCGTGGTTTGATCCAGGTCACACAAGAGTTCCTCCTAAAAAGTAATTATTAAGCGCTGCCAAAGAAAAAGTTCTGTCTTTTTTCAAACCTTTTATTGAAAATTTCCTATCGATTTGAACACTTTCAAATTGTAGCAGAAATACACTCAAACTGTCATACTGAGACTTTATCCAAAAAAATTTTGGGAATAAAGGGTTGATGACAGTGATAAAAACCAATCTTTGCAACTAAATAAACACAGTGTAGACGTACTTTTTTTAACGGTCATACTGAGCCTGTCGAAGTATACATAGTATAAACTTATGATGTCCTTCGACAAGCTCAGGATGACCCGAAAAGTAAAAAAATCAGAAGTAGTTTTTAATTCTGTCATTGGTCGTTAGCCTGCACTGAGCCCTCCTTTTGAGGATAAACCTGTCGAAGTGAAGTATTAAAGTGAGAACTTTATGGAAAGCAATTTTTACAGTCCTTCCCTTCGACTAGCTCAGGGCAGGCTTTAATCACGATAGCTATCGTGACAGGAAGACTCGAAAAGTAGAAAAACCACCGTTATTTGGAGCTTAGAGTAGCATTGTGGCTATTTTAGCGAGCGTCATACTTTGTTTACCAAAAGCATTAACCCAATTACTTGATCGTCACGGAAATCTTCTTTGCAATCTCCAACGCAGTTGTGAGTGTAGATAAATCGGTGTATAAAACTCCATCTTTTCCTGCGTAATGACCGTGACCAATTGGGTTTAAGTGATATTCTACCACACCACTATCTAAATTGATAGAAGCCGAATAAACCAGCGAAGGTTGACTTGAAGTCCGATATTCACGATCGTCGGTATATTTTGTATTCGACCAATACTCATTCCAATCCCACGACTGATTAATTTCAAAAAGAAGATTAAATACTCTTGGGAAAGAGGCAAGGGTTGGTTTGGCAATAATTCTAAAATCTTGTTTTGGAGTGGCTCCTGTTACAGCATCGGTCATCGCCGTTTGTGGCGTTGGAAGATACAATCCATCGGACTCTTTCACTCCTCGTTTGTGCGCCCAATATGGAAGTGTTGCTGGACGGCGATTGGGTCCGGGTAGCCACTTTCCTTTATCGTCGTTGCTTGTTTTTTGATATACCCCTTTGCCAATTGATTGAGCCACGTAAAAAGTTTCCAAATAATTTCCTTTTACATCTTCGGCCCACAAAGCCATCAACGGATGGTTGAAGGAGTTTCCCTTTTCAAAATCAACCACCATGACAAAAGAGGAGTTTACAGATTTATTCAAATCAATCAACTCAGCCTCAGCTTTGGGCATTGTATAACTATTGGTATTCTTGCAACTCGAAAAACCAATGAATGAGCCAATTGCAAGTACTATTAAAACATTTTTCCTTAATTTCATCTCTACTATTTATTTAAATCTATAATTCGATAATAATGCCAACGCTAGGCAAAACAGTTCCACCGCCCTGTCCAATTAATCTCTTCAAAGAGTATCTCAATTGATTTGTGGGTGCAGATGGATTCTCTATAATTGGCATTCCACTAGCATCTCTATTCAATACGTACAAATCGGGAGAATCTGCCTTAAAATTATACACATTTTGAATATCTATGTACAACAACATCGAGAAATTTTTAAAATAAAAGTCTTTATCTATTCTCAAATCCAACTGATGATACGATTTCAAACGCATTGTATTGAATCGAGAATAATCAATGGCTGCTTGACCTCTAACATCCCAAGCAGATTTTAAAGAGGAATTATCTAAATCAACCGGTGTGTATGGAGATCCGCCTGAATAACGCCATTTTAAACCCACAGTCCAATTCTTTTTAAACGATTTGCTTAAAATAACATTCAAAAGATGTTGATTGTCCCAAGCTGAGGGGATAAAACTTTTGTCTTTCTTTTCAAATTCACTTCTAACAAAGGTGTAAGAGAGTGTAAAATTGAAACTTTTTCCCATTTTTTGAGTCGCAAACAACTCAAATCCATACGCTCTACCTTTGGAATCTGAAGTAACTTCTTCGTCGCCAACTACCCCAAACCCAGCTCCTTTACTAGCCAATGGAATAGAATCCCGAATAGAAAATGGCGAGTTATTGTACTTTTTATAAAACGACTCCAACGATATTTTCATCTTAGGATTTGGGAAAAAATCGACACCTCCTACCACGTTGTCCACCCCAATAAACTTGAGATTATTCTGCTTATTGATCATCACACCCAACGAATCGCGATAACCCAATGTGGTATATGTTGGCACTTGATAATAACGAGCCACATTAAAATTTAACACCCATTTTGCATTAAATGCATAAGATGCTGAAAAACGAGGTGACAATTGATCTAAAAGATTCATCATCGAAGCAGAATAGTTGTTGGCATCGGAACGCAAACCGACAGAAAGAGTGAGTTTATCTTTAAATGTTTTGCTCACCTGACCAAAGAAATTCCATTTAAACATCTCTAAAGTAGAAGAGTAATCAATGACAACATCTTGGGTGCCTACAAAAATCTTATTATAGGTTTGGTTGTTATATTTATCATACTCTCCACCCAAACCAGCAGTAACTTTAAAACCGTTGGCAATATAAATCTGCTCAAATCGAAACTTATTTTCAATCTCTTGCGAGCTATAATCCAGTATCTTAGTTCCAGCAGATTTATCATTATTCAAATATTTTATTTGAGAATTATCTAAGAAGTTTCTGCTCACCACGTAGTTTTGAAATCCATTTTTCACAAAGTGTTTCCAAACAATCCCAAATGTGTAATTCCACTGATCATTTTGGGGTAAATATCCTAATATATACTTCTGATATTCCGTTTGATTTTTAATTCCAGTATTGAGTTTGTTCTGATCAAAAGCGCCTAAACTAATGATATTGATCTGATCTTTATCGCCCAATTTATGAGAAATTTTAAACTGATAGTCGTTGTATGTAGGCAAAAAAGGCAATCCAATAGCGTTGAACAAAAACTGCAAGTATGAGCGGCGATACGAAAGAAGGTAATTTGTTTTTTTGCCCAATGGACCATCAATGGCCAAGGACAAATCAGACGCCCCCACGGCTCCTTTAAATTGCAAACGCTCTTTATTTCCCTCAATCTGCTTTAAAAGCATGACCGAACTAAGCGCATTGCCTCGCGAAGCAGGAAAAGCACCAGAATAGAACTCAATGTCTTTTACAAAATCGATGTTGATAATTCCCACAGGACCACCAGATCCGCCTTGAGTAGCGAAATGGTTCAAATTTGGAATCTCTACCTCATCTAAATAAAATCTATTCTCGTTGGGACCACCGCCTCTTACAATGACATCATTTCGGAAAGAGACTCCAGATGCAACGCCAGGTAAAGACTGAATTACTTTCGAAACATCTCTATTTCCTCCCGGACTACGTTCCAACTCCGAAATACCCAACGATTTAACAGAGACAGGACTCTCTTCATTTCTCTCAAAAACATCAGCTCTCACCTCAACGGCATCCAGACTGTATGTTTTCTCTTTCAATCCAATTTCTATGTTTGCAGACTTCGTATTGTTTACCATAAACTCAGTCGTGATTTTTCGGTCGAAACCTACTGTGGTCAATACTAACTTCACATATCCTGGCTGAATACCCGAAAACACAAAGTTCCCGTCAAAATCTGAGGTAGAACCAATCAATGTTCCTTCTATTAAAACATTTACAAAAGGCAGTGGTTCGTTGTTTTTTTCATTGAAAACCCTCCCTTTAATGACCCCTTTTTGTGCAATTGCAAAAGAGGAGCAAGCAATTAAAGCCGTAAGCATAAATAGCTTAACCAGATTACTAATTCTTATCATAATTATTTTTTTTCATCAATTCTAAACTATTAACATATTAAAATGATTTATGTTTAATGAATGAGAAAATTTGCTTTTGCGAAAATTTTCATACCTGTGTTTACCACAATTCATCCATTACATATATTGTGATTGCGGACAAATGGAAGTAGAAACAAATTAAAAGTGTGAATTATGTAATTAATCATCATGATTGTGTAGTATTTTTCTGTTTGATGGTATCTACCTTTGTCGCGTAATAAAAACGAAAAATATTAAATTATGAAAAGAACAAAATTAAAAAGCTTATTAGCATTAGTTGCTATGGGTATGTTTGCCCTAACAGCAAGCGCACAAGGTCCATATATCAATTTAAATCTTGGATACGGATTCGGAATGGGATCAACTAATGTAAATAACTACACCTATGTTCAGAAAACTCCAGGTCATACAAGCATCAGCGAAAACAAAGATTTATCATTTGGCAAAGGGCTGAATTTCGGAGGCGCTATTGGATATATGTTCAACAAAAACATAGGTTTAGAATTAGGTCTATCCTATTTAATGGGAGGTACTACTGAAACTATTGACAATAGAACTTACAACAATAGCACAGACGTAAGAATAAACAATCTCTCTTCAACCATGTTCCGAATCAATCCTACATTTGTCCTTACCGCAGGTTTTGACAAAATCAATCCTTATGCTAAATTCGGAATGATTTTAGGAATGGGAACAATTACACAAAAAAACGAAGCTACTCAAACAACCAATATCTTAGGAAATACCACTACAGATGTTGAAATACAAACGACTAAATTTAACGGTGGATTAGCCATTGGTTTTAACGCTGGCATTGGTGCTATGTTAAGCCTGAGCGAAAGCATTTCATTGTTTGGCGAAATCAACATGGCAAACTTATCTTATGCTCCTACAAAAAGTGAAGTAATAGAATACTCCGAAAATGGAGCAAACAAATTATCCGAGTGGACTACACGCGATAAAAAAACAGAATATGTAGACACTTACAATTATGATTCAGAAGCATCTACATCAGATGCATCACCAAGAACAGCCCTTAAAAGCAAAGTTCCATTTGGAAGTTTTGGCGTTAACGTTGGTGTTAAATTCAGCTTCTAAATTTTCTTAATAAGATAAAAAAAGCCAAACGTTCTCGTTTGGCTTTTTTTTTATAACTCCACCTAAACAAATTGAACTAAGCAGTCGGGAAAGATGATTTATTTCTCGCATGTAACAGTAAACCTATTTTTAGGGATTCTATTTCATTGTTCATAACAAGGGGATAAGGGGCTGTTCTTTTCGTAAAAAGGATCCTTTTTAGAACCAATTTCGTAACAACTACTAAAAAAAGCCAAATAGTTAAAAACATAATTATCAACACGTTAAATAAACAATTAGCGCTTATCATAAACAATTTTTTTTTATTTATAATTTAACCATTGAACAAATAAAAGTTGTTAATGTTTCATTGTTGATAAATCGCTCAAGAATTAACATGACCAAGTTTCTAAAGCATGTAACTTTGCGGTGAATTAAAATAATTAAAAACTAAAATTATTAAATTATGAAAAAAGTAGGTTTAACATTATTAGTAGCATTATTTATTGCAACAAGTGCAAGTGCTCAACTAAAAAACAAAAAAGGCGAAATTATCTTACCTGAAACTGGCGACTGGGCTATAGGAATCGATGCAACTTCTACCCTTAACTATTTTGGAAACTTTATTGGCGGCAACGGTTTAAACGTAGCTCCAACTTTTGATTTCTTAAATACTCGTCAAGCTATTACTGGCAAATACTTTGTTTCTGAAACTATGGCTTACCGTGGATCAGTTCGTTTATCAATGACATCTGTTACAGGATCTGAAATGGTTGCTGATCGTGCAGCTACAGCAATACCTGTATTTCCAACCACTCTTCCTCAAGAAGTTAAAAACAAATGGAAACAAGGCGCTACAAATATAGGTATTACTGGTGGTATCGAGTGGAGAAAAGGTCATGGCCGTCTTCAAGGATTTTATGGTGGCGAAGTAGGACTTGGAATCTCTTCTTCATCTGAGTCTTTTACATATGGAAATGCGTTAACTCAAACCACTCCTAACGTAAATCTTGACGCAGATGACGACATGCTTTCTGGCGCAAACAATGCAGTAAATGATCCATTTGGCAACCCAGCTCGTGCAACTAAAATGAAGAACGGAGCTCAATTTGGTATCGGTGTTCGTGGTTTTATAGGTGCTGAATACTTTGTAATGCCTAAATTATCTATTGGTGGCGAGTTTGGCTGGAGTCTTGGTTATATGACTGCTGGCAAAGGTTCAATTGAAATGGAATCTGAAGGCTTAGTTAGCGGAATAGAAACTCTTTCTACTTTTACTGTTGACACAAAAAATCCAAGTTATTTTGGTTTTGACAACGAAAACATGAATACATTATTTGGACCTGCTGGAAGTTTAAAAATAACTTTCCACTTCTAAAGAATTTTACGCCTTAATTAACAAAAAAAGTCAAACTTAACCGTTTGACTTTTTTTTGTGCCTCCACCTTATTATCCCCCATTAAATATATGGTTATACGATTTTTTTTACTATTTTTGCAAGGAGTTACGATTATGGCTTTTATTGCGTCGATTGTTTTTGACTCAATCATGAGATTATTCGTAAATTCATTCGATAAATAATTGATAAAAAGCAATAAAAAAGGATAATTTTAGTTTTAAAAACCTTGAATATCAGGAAATAGCAATGTGCAGTGATGCATCAGTCATGGTCTCAGAAACAGAATTATCATAATAAAGTTAACCATTTTCACAAATAGAAAAAAATGAAAATTCCAGAAATACTAAAAAGCAAAACACTTTGGAAACATGTTGCCCTGATTATTGGACTCACAACACTGTTGATTATCTTGGCTTCTTGGTTTTTAAATATCTATACCCGCCATGGCGAATCGGTGGTCATGCCAAAACTAATTGGGAAATCTTTAGAGACAGTGAAATCAGAGTTATCAAGTACTAAATTTGAACTGATTATTCGCGACTCTGTTTTCGACAACAAAGCGCCTAAACACAGTATCGTATCTCAAGATCCAATCGCAGGAAGCAAAGTAAAAGAACGTCGAAAAATCTATGTGACCATCGTTTCCATGGGAACAAAAAAAGCACCTCTTCCAGATTTGACAGACATTTCACTCCGCCAAGCAACTCAACTACTCGAATCAAATGGATTTGTTGTTGGACAAGTTGTTTACGAACCCAGCGAATTCGACAACATCATTCTCGAGCAACGATTCAAAGGAAGAAAAGTATCCGAAGGAGAACTGCTTGAGCAAGGCTCATCCATTACCCTTGTAGTGGGAAAAAGCGGATCTTCTGATGATTCTCAAGAACAATAAGCTCAATTTCAATACTATAACAACCAATTGATATGAATAAAAAGATAGTGACCCTTCTCGTTTTAGTTTCTTTTTTTGCTCCTACCCTATTTTCTCAAGTAGTGATTAGTGGACTGCAAACCAACTCTGTATTAGAAAAAATCAATAAATACCCATCTCAAAAGAGTTCTCAAACGCTCGAATTCACTCCAATTACGCTGCCTTTTGTGGATGATTTTTCAAAATTCAACTCTTTTCCAGACACAGCCAAATGGATAAACAACCATGTTTTTATCAACAACGATTATGCTTATAATCCTTTAACTGTTGGAGTGGCGACCTTTGACGCGTTGGATGCTTTCGGGAAAATATATAACACCGCAGAAAGTGGCTCTTTTTTTGCCGACACCCTCACTTCTCGCCCCATCCGTTTAGATTCCATTTTTTCTCCCATTCAACGTCAAATTACCATAGGAGATTCAATCTATTTCAGTTTTTACGTGCAACCAGGTGGCGGAATGGGTCAGCCATGGGAACTTAGAGGCGATAAGCCAGAAAAAGGCGATTCACTTCTGCTCGAATTTGGTTATTTTACAGGCAACTACCAATATGCTTACAGCGAATATCAATCGCAAGAGATTACCTCCTATTTAATGGTTGGCGATTCAGTTCAAAACCAATGTTACCCAGATATTTGGATTGTAGCCAAAAGAGTTTACCAACCCACCGACACCATGATGGTTGCTTGCGACTCTATTCTGGAGCGTGGAATGGTTTGGAATCAAGTGTGGTCGATGCCCGGCCAGTCGCTTAAACAATTGTACGATTCTACCGGAAAATATTTTAAACAGGTGATGATTCCAATTCAAAATCAAGAGTATTTGAACAAAGGATTTCAATTTCGTTTTAGAAACATTGCCAGCATGGGGAACAATGCGCTTCCTGGATGGATGGGTAATGTGGATCAATGGAACATCGATTATGTAAAGTTAAACATCACTCGCTCGCAATCCGACACTCTTTTAAAAGATGTTGCTTTTGCTTGCTCGGCTCCTACCACCTTGAAAAATTATCAAGAGATGCCTTGGAACCAATTCAAAGGAAATCAAGCAGCTGAATTAAAAGACAGTTTGACTATTTTACTTGCAAATCTTGATAATATTACAAAAAACACAAGCTATATCCACAATGTAAACACCTCTTCGGGCGGACTAGTATATGCATACAATGGTGGAAGTTTTAACCTCGATCCTTACTATCCAAATGGATATCAAACTTACCAACCTCACGCTCGCCCTCCAATCAAATTCACCTATCCCGAAGATGGCCAAGACAGTGCTACTTTTGTGATTACACATATTTTCAGAGAAGCTGGCGGTGCAGATCAGAACAACGAGAATGACACCATTCGAAAAGCTCAAAATTTCCACAACTACTATGCTTATGATGACGGTACTGCCGAAAATGGGTTTGGACTTACTCCGGCAGGTTCAAAATTAGCGTATAAGTTCACACTTCACACACCCGATACTTTACGTGCTGTAAATATGTTTTTTAACCGCACCTTCGACAATTCCAATACTCAATATTTCTGGCTTACCGTATGGAACGATGTTGGTGGGAAACCCGGTTCGGTTATCTACGAACAAAACAGCATTCGCCCTCGATTTGGCGACTCATTAAACAGCTTTCTTACTTATGAATTCAACCAACCCATCGCAGTTGCTGGCACTTTTTACATCGGATGGAGACAAACCACAGATCATAACCTCAACATCGGATTTGACCGAAACAACAATGTGAGCAACAAAATATTTTACAACAGCAATGGCGTTTGGGAAAACCCAATCTACTCAGGTGCCTTGATGATGCGCCCTATGTTGGGAAAATCATTTTCGGGTGTAAACATCGAAGAATCTGCAAAAACAGAGATCCAAATATACCCAAATCCGGTGACCGGAAAATCTTTTTCAGTAAACCTTGCGGATGATTACCATCTTTACACTTACCGAATTTTAGATATCACCGGCAGAACAATTACTCAAAACAATCTCTCACCACAAAACATAATCGACATACAGTCTGGTGTTTACATTATTACTATTTTCAAAAACAACCAACCCCTTCATACTCAGAAATTAATCATATATTAAAAAACAAAAATGGAAAACGAAGATTCAATTGAACTTCAGGAAGAACGTGACGAGCTTTACGAACACTTTAGAATTGTAGTAGATCAAGGTCAAGGTCTTTTACGTATCGACAAATTTCTGATTAACAGATTAGAAAATACTTCTAGAAATAAAATTCAGAATGCCGCCAAAGTAGGAAATGTTTTGGTGAACGACAAAGCGGTAAAATCAAACCACAAAATTCACCCTGGAGATGTAATCTCTATTGTGATGACTCATCCTCCGAGAGATATTGAGATTATTTCGGAAAACATCCCTCTCGAAATTGTGTATGAAGACGACCACTTGGCTATCGTAAATAAAAAAGCGGGCATGGTGGTGCATCCTGCTTATGGCAACTATACTGGAACACTAGTGAATGCGCTTACCTACCACCTCGAAGGAAAGAAAAATAGCGATGGCGAAATTCCAAAACCTTGTTTGGTGCATCGAATTGACAAAGACACTTCGGGAATTATGATTGTGGCCAAAACAGAATTAGCGCAAACAAGATTAGCCAACGATTTTTTCCATCACACCATCGACCGTAAATATCAAGCCTTAGTTTGGGGAGATTTTAAAGAAGAAAGTGGCACTTTTGAGGGACACGTAGGCCGAAGTTTGAAAGATAGAAAAGTAATGACTGTTTTTCCTGATGGAGAGTATGGCAAACATGCGATCACACATTGGAGAGTAATCGAGCGATTGGGTTATATAACTCTTATTGAGTGCACGTTAGAAACTGGCAGAACTCATCAAATTAGAGCACACATGCGCTTTTTAAGACATCCACTTTTCAACGATGCAACGTATGGTGGCGACGAAATTTTAAAAGGAACTACGTTTACAAAATACAAACAATTTGTTCAAAACTGCTTCAAAATGTGCCCTCGTCAAGCGTTACACGCAAAATCGTTGGGAATAACACATCCAATTACTAAAGAAAAACTATTCTTTGATTCCGAATTACCATTAGATATGGCATCAACCATTGATAAATGGAGACAATACGCAAAACATATGTCGATAGAACCTGAAGAAGAGTAAGAAGAAGAAGAAGAAGTGACGGGGTAACGGGGTGACGGAGTGACGGAGCGAAGCTCGTCTTGCTTCGCGCACTCGGCCACTCGGCCACTCGGCCACTCGGCCACTCGGCTACTTGGCAACTCGGCTACTCTTCTAAGTTTTTCAACAACTCTACTTACTAACAGATTTCACAATTAAGAATATTCAACATCGTTTTTTATGAAAAAATCACTGTTTCTACTTCCGTTTCTTCTGATAATACTTACTTCTTGCAACCAGAAACCCAAAGAACTTAAATTGGTAAAATTTACGGGATTGGCTCAAGGCACTTACTACGAAGTGACCTACTTTGATTCAGAAAGCAGGAATTTCCAATCGTCCGTTGATTCCATTTTAAAACAGTTTGATCAATGTGCTTCCATTTACGAGAAATCGTCAATTATTAGCAAAATCAACAACAATGATTCTACGGTAATATTGGACTCTAATTTCATTGAAGTATTTAATTTATCCCAAAAAATCAGCAAAGAGACCGAAGGAGCTTTTGACTGCACGGTAGGACCCTTGGTAAAAGCATGGGGATTTAGCATCAAAGAGAACAAAGAGCTAGAACTTCCAAAAATCGACCACTTAATGCAGTTCATTGGCTATCAGAAAATTAAAATAGAAAATGGAAAATTTCAAAAAGAATCTCCCGAAATAATGATCGATTTTAACGCCATTGCACAAGGATATTCCGTGGATATTATAGCCAAATTTTTAGAGAACAAAGGCATCGAAAATTACCTAGTAGATGTGGGCGGTGAAGTATTGGGAAAAGGGAAAAAAGTGGACAACAGTAGCTGGATTGTAGGAATTGAAAAACCTGCCGAAAGTAGCAATGCAGATCGGGTGATACAAATAAAAGTAGAATTAAAAGATAAAGCGCTCTGTACTTCGGGAAATTACAGAAAATATCGCATCATAAAAGGCAAAAAATATTCTCACGAAATTGACCCTAAAACCGGATTTCCAGTCACCCACAACCTGCTTAGTGTCTCAGTAATGGGCAACGATTGCGGCGCTGCCGATGCTTATGCCACTGCATTTATGGTAATGGGACTTGAAAAATCTAAACTTTTTCTCTCTAAACACCCAGAATTGGCCGTTTATTTCATCTACACAGACAGTGATGGAACTCTTAAAACAGACCAAACCGCTAATTTTGAGCAATATATCAAACAATAACTTTTGTGAATTAATAAAAAATGGAAAAAGTTACTTTAAAAAAACTTCCAAGTTGGATGTTTCCAATCAAGCTGATTTTCGCTTTATATCTTATTGGAATTATTGCATTCACACTTTTAAGGGTGTTGTTTTTTATTATCTATTTTCAACAAACAAAACAAATTGAAGGCAATGTTTTTTCAGAAGTAATGGCTGCATTTTTCATGGGATGGCGATTTGACACCGTGGTCTCCATGTATCTTTTGGCAATTCCCACCATTTTTCTGTTTTTCACATTTCCATTCAATAAAATAAGAAAGATGACAACTTTAATCACCATTCGGTGCGTTGCCATTTTATATCCTATCTCCTTTTTGGTCTCTTTTGCCGACATCCCTTATTATGGTCAGTTTGGATCCAGGTTTAACACCATGGCCTTTGCTTGGATGGACAATCCAAAATTTGTAATTGGAATGATTATGGGCGAATTTCGATATTGGCTTTACATCATCCCTTTATTGGCGATTGTTTTTTTATGGATAAAAATTACAAATACCATCGTAAAAAAAGCCAGAACAAAACTCGAAGGACAACCAGCACATCTTTTCACACTCAAAACTTCTTTTTTCTATCTACTCACGTCGTTATTGTTTTTCTCGGTGATGTTTTTAGGAATGAGAGGTCGAATCGAAAAGAAATCTCCCATTCGGATTGGAACAGCTTTTATCAGCAACTACAACTTTATCAATCAATTGGGACTGAATCCAAGTTTTACACTTCTTAGAAGTTGGCTCGATGATTTAGACACCGAAAATGTGCCTTTAAGTTTAATCGACGATCAAGAAGCCATCGCATTGATGAAATCTGAATTAAATATCCAGAAAACCATCGCCAACGAATCGCCAATTGCACGAGCAATTATAGACTCTAATGAAGCCCTGCGCCCCAATGTAGTGTTAGTGATAATGGAAGCAATGTCTGCTTCTAAAATGACCCGGTACGGCTCTCCCGACAACCTCACTCCCAACTTAGAAAGTCTGGCTCCCCACGCTTATTTTTTCAACAACATTTATTCTGCAGGAATTCATACCAACAATGGAATTTACTCTAGCCTCTATTCATTTCCAGCACTTTTGAAAAGACATCCGATGAATGAATTTCCCACGCCCGTTTATACTGGATTGCCTGGAATTATGAAACAAAAAGGGTACGAAAATACATTTATACTCACCCACGACGATCAATTTGACAACATGGCTGGTTTTCTAAAAGCAAATCATTTCGACAACATTGTAAGTCAGAAAAATTATCCATCCGAAGAAGTATTGAGCACACTGGGAGTTCCCGATCATTACATGTTTGAATATGCCATCAAAAATGTTTTCAACCAGAAACACGAAAAACCTTTCTTTGTCACATTTATGACGGGAAGTGATCATGGCCCACATATTATTCCTAAAAACATCTCTTTTAAACCTAAAAACAAAGACATCCTTCTCTCCATTGTGGAATATGCAGATTGGTCGATTGGACATTTTTTAGAATTAGCACGCAAAGAGGTTTGGTTTGATAATACCATCTTTGTTTTTGTTGCCGACCATGGCTACTCTGGCAACTCGCCCTACGAAGTCTCTTTAGATTATCATCACATTCCATTCATCATTTACTCCCCAAAATACATTCCCGAAGGAAAAGAATTTAATCAAATTGGGCTTCAAGTAGATGTTGCACAAACAGTATTGGGATTTTTAAATCAAAGTTACACAAACTCCACCCTAGGCATAAACCTACTAAAAGAGCAACGAAAATATGCAGTCTTTAATACCGATGATAAAATTGGATGTTTGAACGACTCCCTATTTTCAATTATCCATCCCGATGGAAGCCAAAAAATGTATTATTACACTCAAAAATCGATGGTGGATGTCTCTTCAAAATACAAAGAGCTGGCGGAAGATATGAAAAAATATGCCTATTCGTACATTCAAACGTCCCAGTGGCTGATTCAAAATCACTTTACCCGTTCGGGGCTAAAAAAGTAGATCTAATTTCTCAAAAACAGACCGACCCTTTGCCACTAAATATTCATTTTGTAATTATCTATTTGACAATTAGTTGCATCACCCTGTTTCATCCCTGAGAAGTCGAAGGATAAACTAATTTCACACAATAAAGAAAGTGCTTTTTTGCTTTCGACATTTTAAGCCCCTATTTCCTGATAATTATTTTGAGAGTGTTGCAAAAATCATGGCTTTTGATAAATTTCAACAGCTCACGATGGTTTTTGTGATTACAGCTGTAAATACAATGCAGCGATTCGCCGCGGCGAAGTCGAACTGAGTAGTTTAAATTTTTCAAATAACTCAGAGTTTGGGGTTTTGCAACGGTCTCCTGTTATGTGTTTGTCAAACGTAAAGACTTCCATAAGCTCTAAATTTAACACTTGGGGAAACTTAAGATGACACAAAAAAGTCGCTCCTGTTCCCAAGAGCGACTTTTGAAATATTCAATATTAAAAAAATTATCTTCTAATATTTAATGTTTTAACTTCCCAAGTAGCACCACTTGAAGTAGTACTTGTATACTTAAAGGCAATTCTAAGATTAGCTTGGTTTAAGTAAGCACTTAAATCAATATCACCCGAGTTGATAAAATTCCAATCAGCACCAGATGGCCAGTTTGGAACAGTCAATTCAGTCCAGTTTGAAGTTGCAAAGTTAGATCCAGTATAATCTGTAGAAATCATAACATGTAACTCAGTAGAAGGTGAACCAAATTTTGCAGCATGATCAAACGATAAAACAGCAGTAGAAAGATTCATAGTACTGTAAGATGGTGAAATTAACCAATCTTCATTTGCAAAGTTTGAACCAGCATATCCCGAAACTTTCATCATTTTATAACTAGCATCATATGCCCATACTTGTGCGCCTGCGACATTTTGAGTGGTCCAAGTATTTGGAGCAGGCCAAGTTAATGGATCAGTAGTAAATGAAGCATCCGCAATCGGAGGAACAAATCCATACACATCATCAATATTTCTGATTGCTAGTTGATAGGTTCCATTAAATAATCCTAAAAGACCAATTACAGTTCCTTTTCCAGCTGGAATAATATTGTTTTTGAAAGATGCATAATTACTAGTACGAACAGAAATTGTGGTACCATCTTTTAATTTTAGACCACGGTCGGTTGTTAAATTATCAGATACGAATGGTAAACCAGCTTCTGAAAATGAACAAGAATCTAAAATTACCAATTTTGATAAGTTATCAGGGGTTAAATCTGTAGAAGCTCTAACATGAATAGGAGCCGGAACTGGACCTGGCATGCCTGATTTAAACAGATGGTTGGCAATAAAAATCTCTACCATTTGACCAGTTCCACCGTTATAAACGCCACCCAACTGAGGAGTTCCGCCATAATCGCCTAAAACTAGATCTTTACATTTCACATAGATCAACTGACCTTGTTTGTACTCGTTATACAAACTGGTTTTGTTTAATGACAATACAATACCTGCCGTTTCGTCTTGGATGTAAAGTGTTTTGTAAATGTTTCCATATTGGTCATTTCCAGTAACAATACCTTTGATATATATATCTGTAGTAATACTATCTAATTGACCCAATACTGTATGATATGCTTTTAACGCTTGAATCGTGATCAAGGTAGCGCCATCGGGCACGGTAAAAGCGGGAACAAGAGCTTCAGGATCAGCAAACTCATCTTTTACACACGAGCTGAATGCTGCCGACATTCCAATAATAGCTATTAGAATAAAGGATTTTATATTGATTGATTTTTTCATAATTAATGTTTTAAATTTCATGATAATTATTTTGTAGTTGAAAATCCTTTGACATCATTTAAATCACGAATAGTCAACTGATATGTCCCGGAAAATTGTCCTAAAATTGCAATTACATTTCCACGACCAGCTGGCAAAAGAGAGTCTTTAAAAAGCGAGTAGTTGCTGGTTCTAACGGTAATATTTGAGCCATCTTTCAAAGTCATATTTCTGTTGGTCGTTGCAGTAGAAGTAGCATAAGGCTGACCTACTTCTACAAAAGCTACAGAATCTAACTGAACTAATGATTGAACTTTATCAATAGTTAAGTCAGCTGCACCATTAATCATTTTAGGCGCAGGAATTGCTCCTGGCAAACCATTAATAAACAAGTGATTTGGTATTTGAAGTTCTGGCAACTGACCAATAGAACCATTATAAAGTCCACCTACTTGAGGAGTTCCACCATAAAGTCCCACATATAAATCGGTTAATTTTACAAAAATTTGTTGTCCACGTTTGTATTTCAAATACATCTCTTTTTTATTCAACGACAATACAATTCCTGCAGTACCATCTTGAATGTACATGGATTTATAAATATTTCCAGATTCGTCATTTCCAGTAATCACTCCTTGAATCCAATATCTATTAGTAATTGGAACAAGTGGGTTACTCACTGGCATTGCTTTAAGTTCAGCAATAGTTAAGAGCGTATCACCTTCGGGAAGAGTGAATGAAGGAATAATGGTTGGAGGAACGTCAAAGTCATCTTTTTTACAATTTGTAAAAACCATTGATAGCCCCAATATTGCTACCAAAAAGATGTTTATTTTTAAAATGTTTTTCATATTTTATTTTCTTTTGAATTAACTAAAAACGGAGACCTAGAGAGACAAAATAGGTTCTTCCAAAACCATAATAATATTTTGGTGGAAATTTATCTACATTTTTTCCTTCAAAATCAAAACGTAATTGCTCATAGCCCGATGTGATCAATTTTTGGTTATCCAAAATATTGCTCACACTAGCATTCAACAAAATAGTATACTGTTTAATTCTCCATGATTTACTCAATGATGCATCCATGGTAAATTGACCAGGAGCTTTTTGTTGCGTAGTGATTTTTTTAATCAAATCATCGTTGTCATAGATCCCACTAATTGCACCAATGGTTCTACGTTCTGGAGAAAAATCAACCCAGATATCATCAAAATAGTTCGCGTTGATATTCACATACCAATATTTAGGACCTTGCCATTTGATTCCAAGTGAACCCGCTGTTTGTGGAGTTCCATTTACATAGAAATTTTTGCAATAAATAGTTTGAGTAGTGTCTGCAATGGAACCGTTCTCAACAGAAGTGGTAGCCAAAGGACGTGAGTTATATCTGAAATCACCTTTTGAGAATACACCAATCAATGAAATTGAACTGGTTACTTTTCCTTCTAACCCAATTTCTAAACCTTGGTGAGTTTTGTTCACACCAGTCATGGTTGTATTTACAAAAGTTCTCAAAATGTCGTGGTAGTAACTGTTCATCTCTACATCATCCGTAATCGTTGTATAATATAAAGTAGCACGACCTTTTAATCGAGGATTACGGATTATATAACTGATGTCGCCACTCAATATTTTTCGGTCGGTCATGTTTGGAATTAGTATATCACTCACACGTGGTGAGATATATGAATTTTTAAAGTTAGGAGCCGATGTCATATACATTGCATTTCCAGAAATAAAGTGACGTCCAGTAATTTTGTAAGTAGCACCCAATTTAGCAGCATAATTTAAGAATGATTGTTTTTTGCTATCTCCAAAAGAGTTTTCGGGATATCTACCGTTTTTCATATTCCCAGTTCTCCAATATTGCATGGTTGTGACGTTAAGTGCACCATAGAAATCTACTTTTGGAAAAGTAAATTCAGCCAATCCCCATAAGTTTTGAGTATTTATGTGTGCATTATAATCGTATCCGAAAGTATCACCTTCTTTTATAACGCGGTCGGGATTGTTTATATCATTTTGGCTAGCAACGGTATCGCCAGAGAAATCTCTTTCGGCAAATTGATCCACATCAACCCAAAAATTACCACCCAACATATCACTTACTACTTTGTAGTTTTTACCAGTGTATGATTTAATTTCTAATCCACCACTTAAGAATGTGTTTTTATTTAAATCATGATTCACGTATGACGAAAAACCAATTTGAGACATATCAATTCTACGTTCTTCAATCATATATTTCGATTGATCACCAACATAGTTTGACAAATAGTTAATTTGGTACAATTTATCCCAATCAACTTGGCTAACATTTCCATTTTGCCATAAATCGGTATAAGCATCTTTTAAAGGTTGCTCTGTTTGATAACTAGGTAAATATCTGTAATAATCTGGACGAGGGTCTGAAGCATTATACCAGTTTAAAGCGGTAGTTCCAGTTCTTCCAAAGGTATAACCCAATGTAGATGTGATTTTTGTTTTAGAAGTAACATCAAAAACGTGAGACAACAAAGTAGTAGGCTCAAACGATTTTCTTACTTTAGAATTTCTCACTTTGCCATCTTGGTAACCCCAAGTAGCGTTGTAATAATTATCTCCTAACAAATCATACGCTTCTTGAACAGAAGCAGATTGCATTCCTTTTTTAACTGGAGAACCAAATGTGGTTAGCGAGATGCTATGTTTGTTGTTGATTTTTTTCTCTGCAGAAAGAAAGTATGAGTTTCCATCATAAAAAGTTCCTTTTACATATCCTTCACTTCCCCATCTACGAGTGGCAGATACGGTAAATGCCCATCCATTGGCCATTAAACCGGTGGAGTGAGTAAGCATTACACGATTGGTGTAAGTTTTATTAGAAAAAGCATAACTAATTTTAGTCTGTTTACGTTGACTGGATGGACGCATGTCGATGTTGGTTGTTCCAACAAGTCCACCAAAAGAAAAACGCGCAGGATTTAAACCACTAACGGATTCTTTCACACGTGTTGCATCATTCAATCCACTCCAGTTAGAATACATCGAACGACCGTTTTCGGCATTGCTCATAGACAAACCGTTTAACATTACTTCCGAGAATTCACCGTCGTAACCACGCATTCTAAAATACGCTTGACTGAAAACATATCCAGCAGTTCTTACAAAAACATCACTCGATGAATGCAAAATTCCGGATACTGATTGCTGTTTGGAATCTTCTTCCATATCCAACGAAGAGAAAGTTCCTTCATTTAAAGTCGCGTTGTTTCCACTAACAGTGAGCATTAATTCGCCTAAATCACTTTTTTCTGTCGGATTAACAGAGACTGATAAAGGTTCAAAACCATCAGCTGTAATAATAATTTCTACTTTACTAGTAGCAGGTGTAGTAAAACTAAAAACGCCTAAAGCATCAGTAGTTACTTGCGATGTGCCAATAATAATTACAGCACCAGGCACAGGATTTTTCTTCTGATCGGTAACTTTACCAGTCAGAAAACCCGTTTGTGCAACTCCGGAAAAGAGAATTCCGAATAAGATTGCAAACATAAGGAGTGTTTTTTTCATCATCTTTAATAATTGGTTATTATTTTTAATTTCTACTTTTTAAATATATTCACTATTTATAAATCATGCAAAGTTAATCTTTTTTTTTATAGAAAGAACTTATGAATTAAAATTGTTCTATAAAGAACGGAAATAAATCACAAAATACAATTTAATCGATTTATTTATCGCAAATTCTTAAAATTTCTAAGTTTTTTTAATTCATGTACATTATCAGCGTATATTTGCATAAAAATACAACTAAATATTGAATATTATGAATTATTCCTATAAAAAATTACTGCTAACTTTTTTAGCCTTTTTATTTGTCGTTCAAATTTCGGCTCAAGATAAGAAAAAATACCAAGTAGCGATTGTTGCATTCTACAACCTGGAAAACTTATATGATACGATAAATGATCCAACCATTAACGACGAAGAGTTCACCCCAGAAGGGCTGAACAAATGGACGGGAGACAAATACTTGTTAAAATTAGACAACATGGCTTCTGTGATTGCCAAAATCGGAGAATCTACTTTAAAAGGCGGACCTGCTATGATTGGGGTTTCTGAAATTGAAAATATTTCAGTACTAAATGATTTAGTGAATACCGAACCTCTTAAAAGTTTGGGTTACGGAGTTGTCCATTATGACGGACCAGACAAACGTGGCGTTGATGTTGGTTTTTTATACAAAAAAGAGAGATTTAAAGTGATCGATAGCAGATCTATTCCTTTAACTACTGATGACACGACATTCTTTACCCGTGACCAACTTTTGGTTCATGGACTTTTGGACAACGAAGAGATGTTTGTCTTGGTAAACCACTGGCCTTCTCGTCGTGGAGGAGAAAGACGTAGTGCTCCCAAAAGAGAAGCAGCAGCTAAATTATGTAGACATATTGCCGATTCATTGTTGGCCATAAACCCAAATGTGAAGATGTTTATCATGGGTGATTTAAACGACGATCCTACCGATGCTAGTTTGGTAAAACACCTTAAAGCAAAAGGAACCGCTGAAGAGATGAAAGGGAATGACCTATTTAACCCAATGTACAAACTTTTCAAATCGGGTATTGGCTCACTTGCTTACCAAGATTCATGGAATTTATTTGACCAAATTGTAATTACTCCAGGACTTTTAGGGAAAGATCTTAGCTCTTACAAATTTTTTGGAGCGAGAGTTTTTAACGAAGAATTTTTGAAACAAAAATCAGGAGCATTTACTGGTTATCCTTTCAGAACTTATGTTGGAGGTCAGTTTATGGGTGGATATAGTGATCACTTTCCAACATTCTTAATCCTTGCAAGAGAAATTAAATAGTATTCACAATAAATATTTATCCACGTGGTTGACAGCATTGTAATTATTCCGACGTACAACGAAAAAGAGAACATCGAAAAAATTATTCGTAAAGTTTTCTCTCTTTCCAAAGAGTTTGATGTTTTGGTAGTTGAAGACAACTCGCCAGATGGAACTGCAGCAATTGTAAAATCATTAATAAGCGAATTTCCTGATCGCCTTTTTATTCAAGAGCGTAAAGGAAAATTAGGTCTTGGGACGGCTTATATTCACGGCTTCAGATGGGCAATTAAGAACAATTATGAATATGTATTTGAAATGGATGCTGATTTTTCTCACAACCCCGAAGACCTGTTGCGACTTTATAAAGCTTGCGCAGTAGATGGAGCAGACTTAGCCATTGGCTCACGCTATTCTAACGGCGTAAACGTAGTAAACTGGCCCATGTCTAGAGTTTTAATCTCATATTTCGGCTCTATGTATGTGCGCAAAATTACAGGAATTCCTGTTCGCGATACTACTGCCGGATTTAAATGTTTCAAAATTAATGTTCTTAAAAACATCGATTTCGACAAAATCAAACACATCGGTTACGGATTCCAAATAGAGATGAAATTTACTGTTTGGAAACTGAAATACAAAATCACAGAAGTTCCTATTATATTTACCGATAGAACGGAAGGCACTTCCAAAATGTCGAAAGGGATCTTTAGAGAAGCAATATTTGGAGTACTTGGACTGAAAATCAGAAGTTGGTTCAAAACCTACGAAAGACTGAATCCAGAACCAAAGGTTTAATAGCCACTTGTGACTTTTCTTTTGAGAAATAAACAGCAACAAATCGTCAATATTTACCGTAAAATCATCCTAAAGTTATGAAAAAAAAATGGATTATTGCTCTCCTAATCCTACTAACTACAGCTAGTTGCAATTCTAAAAAAGAAAAAATCATCACCTTCAATGATCAAATCATCACAGAACAAGAGGCGGTGATAAATGCAGAGTCGAACCTGGTGAACTCTATTTCGGATAGACATTTAGAATTAATTGATTCCAATTATAATCTATTATTGAATCAAATTATTCATTCCGAAAGCAACGTAAACTCAATTACAGATCCGGATCCAGAAATTGGATTTAAAAAATCGGCATTGACGTTATTCTCAACCTTCAAAGAGCAGACTCAGAACGGATACAAAACATTGGTTGAGCTTTCTAAAGTGCCCGATAGTTTGTATACCCCTAAACAGGAAAAGGAGTTTGAGGAGATTAGTTCTACTATTTTTATCACCATCAACGCCGAAGTATCTAAATTTATCCTCACGCAACAGAAATTAGCCGATAAGCACAATTTTTCTTTCAAAAAATAATCAATATAATTATGACACCTTACATCAACGATAATTATTACATTCACAATGCACATATTGTAAACGAGGGAAGAATCATAAAAGCGGATGTAGTCATTCAGCAAGGTTATATCAAATTGGTATTGACAGATAATTTTGCCATTGAAGATATTTTATTAGATGTAGACACCGTATTTATCGATGCCGAAGGTCTGTTTTTAATTCCAGGTGTAATTGATGATCAAGTCCACTTTCGTGATCCAGGGTTAACTCATAAGGGAGATATTTACACCGAATCCAAAGCGGCGGTTGCTGGCGGAGTTACCTCCTACATGGATATGCCAAATACTACTCCCAACGCGCTCACCCAGGATATATTGGAAGATAAATACATATCAGCAGCTTCAAAATCGTTGGCCAATTATTCCTTTTACATGGGCGCTTCCAACGACAACATTGAAGAGGTGCTCAAAACGGATCCCAATATGGTATGTGGCGTTAAAGTATTTTTAGGCGCTTCCACGGGAAACATGCTTGTTGATAATCCGCAAACCATAGAACGACTTTTTGCATGTTCCAAAACCTTAATTGCCATTCACGCTGAAGATGAAAAAATAATACAAGAAAATAGCAAAAAGTACAGAGATCAATATGGCGAAAATGTCCCTTTCGACAGACATGCGGCCATTAGAAGCACCGAAGCTTGTTACGCATCTAGCTCTTTTGCAGTAGCTCTTGCCAAAAAATACAATACTCGACTTCACGTTTTACATATTTCTACGGCCAAAGAACTTGAATTATTTGACCATAAAACACCGCTTGATAAGAAAAGAATTACGGCCGAAGTTTGTGTTCACCACCTTTGGTTTAGCTACTTAGATTACGAAGAACAAGGAGCGCTCATAAAATGTAATCCAGCCATCAAAAGTCCCGACGATCAGATGGGATTACTCATCGGATTGATGGGAAATAAAATTGATGTGATTGCAACCGATCATGCACCTCATCTTTTGGAAGAGAAAGATAATACCTATTTTAAATCCCCATCGGGTATTCCATTGGTTCAACATAGCTTATTGATGATGCTTGAATTGTATCATCAAGGAAAAATCACCATCGAAAAAATTGTTGAAAAAATGTGTCATGCACCGGCAAAATGTTTTAAAATTGACAAACGAGGTTTTATTCGTCCCGGAAATTTTGCCGATTTAGTTTTAGTAGACTTAAACTGTGAACAAGTGGTGGATGAAAATAATATCCTATACAAATGCGGATGGTCGCCACTCGAAGGTTACACCTTTCACTCTAAAGTGGTAAAAACTTTTGTGAATGGTCAAATCGTATTCGATGATGGAGAATTCAACGAGCAAGTGAAGGGAATGAGGCTAACATTTAATGCGGAATAACCGATGAAAACAAAATCAATGATCCGTTTTTTTATACCGATGTTGCTATTTTTGGTTTTGTTTACCACTAATTGCTCAAAAAAGACCAAAGCCACCGTAGTAAAACCGACTGATTTAATCGAAAAATCAGAATTATCAAAAATATTGTTTGATGTTTACATCATTGAAGCGGTGATTTATTTCAATGGACAAAAGGGTTTAGACTTTAGTTTGCATACAACTGCTTATTACAAAAACCTATTTGAAAAATACAAAATAAGCAAAAAACAGTTTATAGAATCGTTGGGATACTATTTAGAAACTGATGAAAATGCATCAAGTATGTTTTTAGATGTCATAAATCAATTGATGAGCATGCAAAAAACGACACTATCTGGCGACCAATCTCAAACTGTTCAGACAAATTCCCAATCACAACCTGCTGAAAATGACACCGTTGTTGGTGATCCTATTTTTAAAAATTTGAGAAAGAAATAAGAATTAGAGTCCTGAAAAAGGTTCTTGCAAATATCTATTTTGTGTACGTTGCACTAATGGTATCTTGTTGTGCTCCGTCAAAAATATAATATTCAAAATCAATTTTAGTAGTCCCAATCATTAATCCCGAGCCACCCGTACCCAAACCCGTTTGGGGCATCGTTTGGTTGGCAATAGAGATATTTTTGTTCGATATATAAGCAAAAGCAGTATCTTGAGTTCCATGAAAATTTCTCAACCACACTTTATCGCTATTATTATCATCTTTGGAAATATAAACTTGATAATTTGCTTTAGAAATTTGATGATCAATCACATTCCAAGTACCTTCAAAAACGTCTCTTTTGTCGATTACTACATCAGGCTCATCTTGCTTACAAGAAGAAAATGCAAAAATTGATAAAAGAATAAGTAATAAGTTCGTTTTAAAAAATGTTTTCATATACTTCTGTTTTTAAGTTGATTATAATAAAATTAAAATCGTTTTTTATTCTAAAGATTATTTTTACTTTCATTCCAATAAAAGTCCATCTCTTTAAGGGTGAGTTGCTCAATGCTTTTATTTTCGAGTTTTGCTTTCTGTTCGATGTAAGCAAAACGGCTAATAAATTTCAAGTTAGTCCGCTCGAGGGCATCTTCTGGATTGACATCAATAAAACGAGCATAATTGACCAATGAAAAGAGTAAATCCCCAAATTCGGCTTCAATATTTTCGGTTTTTCCCGAATTGATGGCCTCTTTAAGTTCCTGAATCTCCTCTTCTACTTTTTCGAAAACCTGACTACTTTTCTCCCAATCAAATCCAACGCCTCCAGCTTTTTCTTGCATTCTATATGCTTTAACCAATGCAGGCAACGACTGAGGAACACCAGCCAACACTGATTTATTCCCCCCTTTTTCGCTCAACTTTATGATTTCCCAATTTGCTTTCACTTCATTCTCATCGGCTACAATGGTATTGGAAAAAATATGAGGATGGCGGTGAATTAATTTTTCACAGATTCCATTTAAGACATCAGTCATCTCAAAAGTCCCTCTTTCGGAGCCAATCTTGGCATAAAAAACTAGATGTAACATTAAATCGCCAAGTTCTTTACTGATCTCCTTATCGTCCGCTTTCAAAACAGCATCCGACAATTCGTACACCTCCTCGATGGTTAAAATCCGCAGGGATTCAAACGTCTGTTTTTTATCCCAAGGGCAACCTGCTCTAAGGTCGTCCATGATATTCAACAACCTTTCAAAAGCCACTAATCTTTTATCTTCTGTTTTCATTTTTAATTAATAAGATCTAGCAAACACAACACGCTGACTAGAAGGTTTCCCGCTATAGATACAAACCCCATCTTCCATCGTATTGTTTAATGGAATGCAACGAATAGTTGCTTTCGTCTCTTGTTTGATTTTCTCTTCCGTTTCTGGCGTTCCATCCCAATGTGCATAGACAAAGCCACCTTTTTCATCCAAAACTTTTTTGAACTCTTCGTACGAATCAACAATTGTAGACATTGATTCTCTGCGGTTTAACGCAGCTTGAAAAAGATTATCTTGAATTTCGACCAACAGTGAATTCACTTTTTCTAAAATAGAATCGAAGGAGATTTGTTCTTTTTCTAACGTATCTCGGCGAGCAATTTCTATCATATTGTTTTCAAGATCTCTCATTCCAATTGCAAATCGAATAGGAACTCCCTTGAATTCGTATTCATTGAATTTCCAACCTGGTTTTTGAGAATCTCTATTATCAAACTTAACCCTAACGCCACTTTTCTTTAACTCAGCAATAATTGGGTTAATTTTTTCGGTTATTTTAGCCAATTCCTCTTCGTTTTTAAAAATTGGAATAATCACCACTTGAATAGGAGCTAATTTTGGAGGCAAAACCAAACCATTATCATCCGAATGAGACATAATAAGTGCACCAATCAATCGAGTGGAAACTCCCCATGAAGTTGCCCAAACATACTCTTGTTTATTCTCTTTGCTTAAGAATTTAACGTCAAAAGCTTTTGCGAAATTTTGTCCTAAAAAGTGAGAAGTACCCGCTTGCAACGCTTTTCCATCTTGCATCATGGATTCGATGCAAAAAGTTTCGAGCGCACCCGCAAAACGTTCGTTGGCAGTTTTCACCCCTCTAAGCACAGGCATTGCCATAAAGTTTTCGGCAAAATCGGTGTAAACATCCAACATCCTCATCGACTCCTCTAATGCTTCTTTTTCAGTAGCATGGGCAGTATGTCCCTCTTGCCACAAAAATTCGGCAGTTCTCAAAAATAGTCTTGTGCGCATCTCCCATCTAACCACATTTGCCCATTGATTAATCAACAAAGGCAAATCGCGATATGATTGAATCCATGTGCGATAGGTGTCCCAAATAATAGTCTCGGAAGTAGGACGTACAATAAGTTCTTCCTCTAATTTTGCATCCGGATCCACAATAACTCCTTTTCCATTCTCGTCGTTTTTTAAACGATAATGGGTGACTACTGCACACTCTTTAGCAAAACCTTCGACGTGACTGGCTTCTTTGCTAAAAAAAGATTTAGGAATAAATAGAGGGAAATAGGCATTTTCGTGCCCAGTTTCTTTAAACATATTGTCTAATGCTTGTTGCATTTTTTCCCAAATAGAATAACCGTATGGTTTAATTACCATACAACCTCGTACTGCTGAGTTTTCTGCTAAATCAGCTTTTAAAACTATTTCATTGTACCACTGAGAATAATTTTCTGATTTACTCGTAAAATTTTTTGCCATAATATATTAATGGTATGATGTTTGATGTTTTTTCAGAACCTGAAAATAATGATTTTAGGCAAAATTAGCAAAAAAAATTGAGTATAAAGAAATAAAATACAAATGTCGGAGGGTAAAATTATGAAAAAGTTAGTATTATTCGCAGCTGGGTTATCAATCTTCATGACCTCCTGCACAGTTTTAAACACGGGGAATTCAAATTATGATGACGTTTATTCGTCGTCTACAAAATCTCCCAATGAGACCAACCAGTACACACAAAAAGCACCTGTTGAAAAACGGACTATTCAAAACACAGATCAGGATCAACCAAACTACAATACAGAAAGCACATATGTAGATGACAATTCTGGATCAAACAATCAAAACACAGAGGCAACTTCCGATAACCAAAGAAATTCCTATGCTGCGTCCAATGATTACGACGATGAGTATGATTATTATTACACATCGCGTATTCGTCGTTTCCACCATTATGATTATGGTTGGAATTACTACGATCCTTGGTACACCAATCAATATTGGTACTCATACAATCCTTATTCATGGGGAGTAAGTATCTACATGGGATACAACTGGATGTGGAGCGATCCATTCTATCGCCCTTACAACTATTATGCTCCAGGATATTGGGGATATTCTGGTTACTACGGCGGATATTATGGTGGATATTATAACGGATACAACCATGGATACTGGAATGGATACAATGATGGATATTATGGAAATGGATATTACAACTATTCCGACAACTATTACAACAGTTACGACGACAACAACACACACTACTACGGTCACCGTGATGCCATTGGAGGCGGAGGTTACACTGGCGGAGGACACCGCACCGACGGAACAAATTCTGGCACAAGCGGTTCAATTGGAAAAACTCACAATCCTGTATTAGGAGAACGTTTTGAAAGTATTTCGGCAGCTTCTTCAAATAATTCAAACACTGGCAGAGAAGTAAAACCAACCAATGGAATGACAAACGCTGGCAACAATACTGGCAGACAAACCAATCCGATAACAAACGAAGGAAATACCATTTCTTCTGGCAATCAAGACAACCGAGTAACTAAACCAACCACTCCTGCAATTAATGATAATAATGGAAGAACTAAACCTACAACTCCTGCAATTAATCAAAATAATGGTGGCAGCAATATTGGAAGACAAACCAATCCGATAACAAACGAAGGAAACAACATTTCTACTGGCAACAAAGACAACCGAGTAACTAGACCAACCACTCCTTCAACAAATGATAATAACGTAAATACTAGACCAACAACTCCTTCAACCAATAGTGGAACCACTAGACCTACAGAACGTGTTCCTAACAACACAGCAAAACCAGCAGAAAAATCAAACCAACCAGCTATAGGTGGTGGTAGAGATAATGGAAGAACACCTAATAGTCAATCTAATAAAACCAACGATATCAGATCCAACTCGGGTTATCAAAAACCAGCTTCAGAAGGAACCAAAGATTATAATACAAACAGAAACAACGGGACCAACTCTTCTTATTACAACTATCAACGGAATGATAACAGTTCACAATCAAATGGAAGATCAAATGGATCCAACTCTGGTTATTCAAAACCAAATAACAACAATAACGTTGGAAGCAAACCTTACAACAACAATCAACGCTCCGGTCAAGTAAACTCAACTCCTTCGAATAACAGCAACCAGTCAGCACCCTCGAATAACAATTCTTCAAACAGCAACTATTCCAGACCTTCAAATAGCTCTTCAAACAGTAGTTATTCAAGACCTTCAAATAGCAGCAGCAGTGGAAGTGGAAGTTACTCAGCACCTTCTTCGTCGTCTTCGTCAAGAAGTTCTTCGGGTAGCAGCAGCTCCGGAAGCAGTTCAAGTGGAGGCAGAAGTTCAAGTAGCAGTTCAAGTAGCGGTGGCGGTCGTCATAGATAATCAAAAAATAACTCATTAAAATAAATTGTATTATTTGAAATATTAAAACAAGGAAATATGAAAACAAAATCAATCATAATTACAGTCATTGCTATGCTTTTTGCTGGCACTTTATCTGCTCAAAACGAAAATGAAGCGTTGAGATATTCACAAATGGGATTTAGTGGAACCGCAAGAAGCACAGCAGTCGGCGGAGCTTTTGGCGCAGTAGGTGCGGATTTTTCTTCACTAGCTATCAACCCAGCGGGAATGGGTGTTTACAAAAAGTCAGAAATCTCTTTTACCCCAGCCCTTTATTACACCAAAAACATAAACACTTACAATGGCACTGAAGCTGAGGATTTTAAATACAGCATGAACTTAAGCAACTTCGGAATGGTATTTTCTGCTCCACTAAGTTCAATAGAATCAGACAAACCACAGTGGAAAAGTATTCAATTTGGTTTTGGATTTAATAAACTAGCAAACTTCAATAACAACATCTCCATTGAAGGAAATAACATCAATTCAATGAACGTCAGATCATCTATTGCAGATGTTTTTATTGGAAAAGCAAATGGAATATCTCCTTCCAATTTAAGCTCATACGACACATACCTAGCATACGATTGTTACATCATCAATCCAGACACCAACAACATGTACACTAGCGACTTGCAAAATGCAGACTTAAAACAACGTAAAACCATCAACACAAAAGGTGGAATTAATGAGTGGGCATTCTCGTTTTCGGGAAACTACAACGACGTATTATTTATTGGAGCTACAGTAGGACTTGTTGGAATTACTTATAAAGAGAACTCTCAATACGAAGAAATTGACAGATTTGACTCATTAAGATACTTCAACAACATGAAGATAAAAGACAATCTAACCACCGATGGATCAGGTGTAAACCTTAAACTAGGAATATTGGCTCAACCTGCAAAGTTCATTCGATTTGGTGCAGCCATCCACACTCCTACATTCTATTACAAAATTGAAGACAATTACTCAAGAACATTCTCGGCAGACATCGACTCAACCATCCGCGAATTCAAAACTGATCCTTTAGTTTTTAAATACGAACTTAACACACCACTTCGACTGTTGGGTAACGTTGCATTCTTTATTAAAAAATCAGGATTTATCTCGCTAGATTATGAATATGCCGATTATTCAAGAGCTAGAATGAGAGCCGATGACTATACATTTGTAGATGAAAACAAAAACATTAAAGAATTATTTACTGCTACACACAACATCAGAGCAGGTGTAGAATATAACTTATCCCCAATTACTCTTCGTGCGGGATATGCTCACAACACGACTCCATTTAAATCAAATAGTGTTAACTCATACCAACGTGATATTTATAGTGGTGGTATTGGATTTAGAAACGCTAATTATTTTATTGACTTTACTTATGCTTATGCAAAAAGTGAAGGAAAATATTACTTATACCCAGGTGCAATTACCGATCAAAAAATAACATCGAACAACTTTATGCTTTCCATGGGTGTGAAATTCTAAAAATAAAATTGAGACTTTTGTAGAAGGAGAACATCAATACTTTTACAATAATCCCTGTTATCAATAATTCCTCCTCAGAGCGATCATCTTTTATGGATGGTCGCTTTTTTTGGCCTTGATATGGGATGTTTTTAGATATTATTCTTCAGGGCTAATATCATCAAAGAGAACAAACAGGTATTCGTCTTTATATTGAATGTCGAATATTTGTAGTTATTTACCTCAAAATACAATTGAATCTGTGTGTGATTCTTTGGGTGAACAAATCGAAAAAACATCTAAATATATTGATTTCACCAAAAACAAAAACTTCCAAATTTTGCTTAAGCAAAATTTGGAAGTCCATAAATGAATTTTCGTTAAAACCTACATCCCACCTTTTTGTGCGGAATAATTTTTTAGTTGATTCAGCATGTCTGCTGCTTGTTGGAATCCAGGATTTATTTGAAGTGCTTCCTCTAATACTTGGATTGCTTTATTTATATCGTTGAGTAAAATATAAGTTTGAGCTAACCCATAATAACCATACACATACTTATAGTTCACCTTGATTATTTTTTCAAAGGCAAGTCGCGAATCTTCTAAGAAAGCAGCATTCTTTGTAATTTCGAAACGTTGTAATCCTATCCAGCCTTTCAAATTTAGTCCGTTTTCGTATGAGGGATATACTTTAAGCAAAAGATCGGCATACATATTTGCGCTATCCAAACTTCGTCTGCCCATATACATTTCTGTTAGAGAGAAAAGCACATTCTCATTGTTCGGATCATCGATCAGGATTTTTTTATAGAGCAATTCGGCCTGCTTCATATTGTCGATTCTCACATTCATTGAGTCACTTGGATTATCCGCTTTTGCTTTAAATTGAGAGGCTAACAAATCGTCTTTGTTCGTTCTTTTAAGAATTGCGCAAATTGGCATTCCATCAACGGTAATGCTATGAACAGTATTTTTTGGTGGCCAAGTTTTGTTTTTCAACTGATCGGGACTTACGCCCGTATTGGCAAAAATTGCATAATCCCAATCAAAATTTCCTCGTTCGTAATATCTAACAAAAACTACTTGAAAATTTGCGGTATCTTTTCTCATATAATAATTAATCGGAGGAATTAGCCAAGCTCCTAATTTAACTTTCTTTCCTGCAAAATTCGGATCTTTTTTAGCATCCTCTTTCACCCATTGGGTTGCTTCGCGGAGACTGTGAAAATAGTAATCAAGTTCGTATTGACCATAAGCACCTTTTACGCCACCAGCTAATTCGTTGAAATATACATATTCGTATGGGTGATTTTTGAATACATGTATGATTGGATGCGCTGTAAAAAGAATTAAAGCCACCACCCCAATTACTTTTAAATAGCTCTTTTTAACGACATGAAACAATCTATCAAATCCCAATCCTGCGACAACTACAAGTGTTGGATAGGCAAAAATAGCGTGTCTCCAACCCCCATAAACGTTTGAATGTTTGAATGCGATGTAGAAAACTGGAAATCCAAAAGCAAATAAAAGAACAAAAGCCCAAAAGTTATCCAATCCTTTTTTCTTGTAGAGTCCCAAGAACAAAAGGGCGCCCACGATTACCGAAATAGGAATGGTAATCATCATATATTTAATGGTGTAATACCAAGGCACTTTATCACTCCAAATAGTCGCTCCTTCATAAATTTGGCGTAAACTAACGTAAAAATTAGTCATTTCGCTCAACGATTTTTTTGGATTACTCAACGGAGCATCTATCGCATAAGGCCACAAAACAACCCCGATAAAATAACCGACAACAGATATTACAATAGAGTAGAGGGCTAATTTTTTAATCCGTTTTACGTTATCATCCGAGAAAAGATATTTAATTTTATTGGCATAAAACATATACATTGCGCCAAAAACAGCCAAATATGCAATCAGAATAAATCCACCGACGCGGACACTCACGGACAATCCAATTCCCAACGCCAGCAAGAACATGATTTTTTTCGTCGGTTTTGGAAACTGCTGAAAGAAACGCACCATGTAATAAATTGCAAAAATATATGCCATGGCAAAAGGAATATCCTTGGGATTGTTAAAAGAGTGACCCAAGAATCTTGGCGAAAAGAAAATCAGTATAAAGGTAAGCAAAGCGGCTCTCCAATTAGCCAATCGGTAAGCCAATAGCGCACAAAAGAACATTGCCAACCAACCCACTAGGGCATTCATAGCATGTCGGCTCTCCATTACGTCCTCTATGTTGAAAATCTTATTGAAAAACACGGTAAACGTATCAAACGACATTCCATAGTGTTTCATCCCATCAAGTTCCTGATTACCTTCGTTTAAGTACGATTTATCTTTTCCAAACGTAGTGTAATATTTGTATATTTTTTCTGCCTGTGGATATTGCCAATAGTCCTCATCTCCAGAGTTTCCAGTATGATAAGCCAACATTGGCATAATGATAAATGACAACACAGCCACTAACGCAAAAAAGAGACGAAACAGAGAAGATTCTTTTGGTTTTGGAGAAATTGAAGGAATCTGTTTTTTGCTAACAAACTCTTTTACAGGCACTACAAAGAACCAATTGAGTTTATTCAACACTGGGTTCACCAATATATTTGCAAGGTTGAATTTATTTGGATTAAATGGATTAGATTGAGAAACATTCATCTTCTTAATCTCTACATTCATCTGTTTAAGTTGATAAACAACCTCTTTTTTGTAATTAGGTGAATCAATAATCGTTGAAAAAATATAGCCAAATACCTCTTTATTTCCCAAAAACAAAGAGGGGGAATCTGAAGATTTTGATTTTTTGTTCTTTGCTTGAAAGTTCGTCATGTAAACAGCTTTGGACAAATCTTTTGCTCCCACAAAAAGGTCATTCAGATTAAAAGCTGAGTTTAAATGGTTCATATCAAAAACAAACACAAACTCATTGGATGCTTTTTCAATTCCGCTTGAGATGGCCTTAACCACGCTACTTTCACTTTCGACCGCTGAATATTTAAGACGATTTTGCTCCTTAAGAGCCGAAAGTGTAATATTATCCGAAACTGCATTTACCACCTGCTTATCCAAGGTGGTATTAATTAAAACCAATTCAATTTTTGACAAATTTTCTGGTTTAATTCTCTTCAACGATTCTTCTAAAAACTGAACATGAGCAACTTCATTATAAAGAGGAACGATGATTGAAAATGGGTTGTTTTTGAGGGCAACCTGTTCCTTTTCTCCAGTCTTTTTTGGGATATTAGAATTGATGTTTTTAATAGATTTACTCATATAATTTAGATTACTCGTTAAAATTTAATTTGTCGGCAATGATATATTCAGGACGATTTTTAACTTCGTCGAAAAGACTACCAATGTATTGACCTAATACACCGATAGTTAACAATTGAACACCTCCAAAAAAGATGATTAATACAATGGTAGAAGTCCACCCAGAGACCACATGACCAAAGCCAAAAACCATACTAATTAGGATATATAATACGTACATCAATCCAGCAAAAACACTTAGAAATCCAAGTGATGTTGCAATTTTGAGAGGTTTTTTGGAAAAGTAGAAGAGCCCAATAGAGGCAAATTTCAACATTTTGCGGAAAGGATATTTTGTTTCACCGGCAAAACGGGCATCGCGATTATAATATACTGGGCACTGTTTAAAACCAAGCCAGCTAATGAGTCCGCGGATATATTTATTTTTTTCGCTTAAATTATTAAATGCATTGATCACCTTTCTGTCGACAAGTCTGAAGTCGCCAGTATCAACAGGGAAAGAGATATCTGACAAAGAATTTAACAAGCGATAGAATATTTTTGCGGTAAAAAGTTTCATAAAACTCTCCCCTTTACGATGATTTCTAACACCATACACCACGTTGCATTGTTCTTCGTTGAACACCTTTAACATCTCAGGAATTACCTCTGGAGGATCTTGCAAATCGGCATCTATAATAATTGCCACATCTCCTTTGCACTCTTTTAAACCAGCGGTAACAGCGGCTTGATGTCCAAAGTTTCGGGAAAAGCTAAGGAGTTTAACCTGATCATTTGTGGAAGCAATTTCGCGCAAGAGAAACATTGTTTTATCTCTACTGCCATCATTTACAAAAATGAGTTCATAATCAGGCAAATTATGATCGATAAAAACATTTACAAGTCGTCGATAACTCTCGTTAATAACCTCTTGTTCGTTAAAACATGGAATAATAACTGATATTAGCATATTTGTAATTTTTAATTATTCGATTGATATGATTCCTATCTGTTAGTGAAAATAAATATTATAATTTTTTGGCCACAACTAAGCAGCTTCCGCCAAAGCACAATTTTTTTCCTAACCGAACACGTTTAATCTCACAATTCCAGATTTTGTTTAAAATAGAGTTTACAAAACCACTGTATTCTTTATGTTCGTTCTGATGTTTACTTAAATCGTTCGAGTTTTTGTTAAATCCCAAAAAGCTAGGGATTGTTCTAAACAGGAATATTGGAAATGGCAATATTGAGAAGATATAAGAAGCATAACTAATTTCGAAACCTGCTTCTATCAATACTTTTTTCATCTTTTTGAGGGTATATCTTCTATAATGCCCCACATCTTTATCCTCGTTGGACCAAAGCAGATTATAGGAAGGAACAGTGATATAGACAAGACCTTCGCTCGCTAGGTTGGAAGCGATTAATTTCATAAATTCAACATCATTCGGGGTATGTTCAACGACATCAAAAAGGCCGATTGCTTTAATTGAATTCTCTTTAAACTCAGCATCTTCGAGGGTAGAGCATACCACATTGGTAAGTCCACGTTCTTTTGCATTGACACAACCTTGAATTCCAGGCTCGACCAATACCGTATTTATATTATTGTTTTCCAACCATTTAGCAATAAACCCATTTCCACCACCAATATCAAAAAAAAGTTCTTTTGGGGAATATTTTTCGACCAAACTAAGGATACATTGATTCCTATGTTTAAACCAAAAACTATTCTCTTCAATTTGAAACCACTGTTGATTTCCACCTTTTGGATA
>JBBRGJ010000012.1:0-39815 GCA_038240835.1 Bacteroidales bacterium
TCTTAGTGTTAGATGTTGTAGTTTTTCATCTAAGATACTGAATATCAGTTTATTATAATCTTTTTTGGCGAAAAGTTATCACCAAGTTATCAACACATACTGCTGATAATCAGGTATGTATGATTTTTGTCATGTAGTAAGTTTTTACTAATATAAACTAAGAATTGAAAATTGCTTTTTGTAATTAAGATTACGAGGATTTGCATATTTTATTTCAAGCAAAAGTATAAATCAATTAAAAACATCTTCGAAGTAAATCAGTCCTCTGTCTATTAGATAAAAAACCACGATAACAAGACTCTCCTCGCAGATTCATATTCACACATCAACAAAAAAAAAGCTTGTAAATAATTACAAGCTTTTTTTAAAGATCTAATTTTGAATTAGCTCAATATAAATTTGATTGGCAATACAAACTGGGTTCTAACAGGTTTGTTACGTTGTTTTCCAGGTTTCCATCTAGGCATCCCTTTTACAACTCTTAAAGCCTCTTCACCACAGCCACCACCAATGTCACGTTTGATTACTGCTTTGGTAATATTTCCATTTGTTTCGATAACAAACTCAATATAAACAGTTCCATCAATACCACTCTCACGAGCTAGTTGAGGGTATTTTAGATTGTCTCTAAGATATTTCATACGAGCTTCGTCTCCACCAGGATATTCTGGAGTCTCTTCAACTACGGTGAAAATTTCAGCTTCTTCTGCTTCAACAGGAGCAGCTTCAATAATTTCTTGATAAACCTGATTTCTAGATCCATCATCTTCTTGACTAATCTCAATATCACTATTCACTTGAACATTGTTGTCCACAATTTGAATTAATGTAGTTTGAAGTTGAGCAGGTGGAGGTGGCTCAGGTTTTGTCTCTTGTTTGGTTTGAATTACAATTTCGTCGATAACCTCTTGGGTTGTAGCAGTAGTCTCTTCTTCAGCTACTTTATCGTACGATTTGTATTCAAATGCAAACAGTGCAAAAGACAATGCTAATACCAATCCAACTTGCAAGTAAATTGGTTTCTTCCTTTCGAGATCGGCTTTTGTAGATTTTTTTAATTCCATATTGTGTAAGATTTATAATCCAAATATTAAAATTCCAGTATGTATAACGTTATATTTGAAATATTATTATAGGATTTCAAAATATATATCTAAAAACTATAAACCAACATATGCTTTATAAGCAGTTGCATCCATAAGATCGTTCATTTCACCTAAGTTAGCAACAGCAACTTTAATCATCCAACCTTCACCGTATGGATCTTTGTTTATCAACTCAGGATTTGTTTCCAAAGCTGCATTAAAATCTAATACTTCGCCAGAAATTGGCATAAATGAGTCAGATACGGTTTTAACAGCCTCGATAACGCCAAAAGGTTCGTCTTTTGCAAGCGTGTCACCAACGGTATTACACTCTACAAAAACAACATCACCTAGTTCGTGTTGTGCAAAATCTGAAACACCAATAAAAGCGATTTCACCTTCTAGTCTAACCCACTCATGATCTTTAGAGTACTTTAAATTTTCTTTGATTATCATTGTTATAAATTTAGATTGTTTATTTAGTTTTCAAAATTACATTTTATTTTTGATATAAAAAAATAATTTTTCTTTCCTATTCCTATTTATATTATGGTAATGCGCTTCCATAAAATAGGTTAGACGCTTTTTTAAACTTTTTTTCAATTAATTTTAATAGTTGTTTTTTTTAATTATTACTGTTAGCAATGCGCTTCTTCGATTTGATTTTTCTTTAAAATAGATGCTCGAAATATTTTTGCAAATTTCTTCTCAATTCGCTTTTTGGCTAAGTTGCATTATAATTGCCGATTTGAATTGCTTGTTCCTAAATATTAATTGTAAGACACAATTCTGTCCTGTTCTGCAAAAGAGACGATTTGTCTTTCTTATTTTTCTTATAATCAATTATTTATGTTTTTGTCCGATCCTCTTCTTTCTAATTCCGTGGATTGTTCTGAACAAACTGAGTCAATGTGTGGTTAATTAATATAAAACTTGTTTTTTATTTGTATATTTGCTAGATATGGAATGGATATATATTAGTATTGGATTATTTATGGTTTTGCTTGGCCTTGTTGGCTGTTTTCTGCCTGTTATTCCAGGTCCAACATTGGCGTATGCCGGATTACTTATTCAACTTTTTAGACCCAATGTTGATTTTTCTACGTTTTGGCTGGTCTCCATCGGCGTTTTAGTTCTAATTGTTACTGTATTAGATTATTGGTTCCCAATTTATGGTACTAAAATCTTTGGAGGAACTAAAGGGGGCTCTTGGGGCTCTACCATCGGTTTGATTGTGGGTCTCTTTTTTGGTCCCATTGGTATTATTGTTGGGCCGTTTTTGGGTGCTTATGTGGGCGAAATTATGAATAAACAACCTTCTGAGAAGGCCTTAAAGTCCGCTTTTGGTAGCTTCCTTGGTTTTTTGGCTGGTACGCTCACTAAATTGGTTACTGTATTGGTGGTTTTAGTTTATTTTGTTTATAAACTGTTTTAAATTAGACATTTGCTAAACAAATCTTGTGATTATTGGATTTGCCGCAAACGATTATTAAATAAAAATATTTATTATATGAAATTTTTTTCGATTGTTTTTCTTCTTATTAGTACGCTTTTTATATCGTGTACCAAAAATAGTAATGTCGACCAAAAAGTCTATTCCGTTGATGTGAAAAATTACATCAAAGAGTTTTGTGCTTCTGAGAACAAAAAAGGGTTGGAGGTGCTTGAAAAACAAAAGTTTCCCGCAGTTAACCTGCTGGTTACCTTCTACAAAAACAGGAATTATCAAAGTGTTTGGGTCAAAAACCAAGAAACTACTCCTGTTTTTAAAAAAGCACTTGATCTTCTGAGACACTCGATGAGTTATGGACTTGATAATTCTATGTATGCAACAAAAGTAATCGGGAATGCTTCCGATCATCTGTCTAAAAATGAATTATCATTTACCTCTAACAAAAATATAATTGCCACTGAATTGTTGACAACTCACTCATTATTGTTATTTCTTCAACATGTTCAAACGGGTGTTTTCGCACCTGATTCTGCTTTTTATGATAAGATTGTAGTTCCCGACTGTGAAATGATTCCAACGGTTCTGGAAAAAGCTGTTCAAGCAAGTGATTTTTCGGTAGCCCTGGATGTTGTATCTCCTAAAAATCCTCATTACCGAGATATTCAACAAGCATTGTCAAAATATTTAGAGACTACTAAAATAAATAAAATAAAACATCCGATCCCATATTTTGCAAAAGATAGCACTGGATGTAAAATTGGAGTAAAAAAAATGCTGCAAGTTCATGGGTATCTCGCTAAATTGGATGAGAAAGATCCAACCAAAGTAACATCGGCACTTGTGAAATTTCAAACTGATTTTGGCCTTAGAAACAGAGGGAACTACGACACACTAACTGTCGAAACATTGGGCAAAAGCACCTTCGATTTTTATCGATCTGCTTGCATCACTCTTCAGCGCTTGAGATGGAGTGATATCTCCGACAAATTTTATCTTCTGGTAAACATTCCTTCATTTACGCTTCACTTTGTGGAAGAGGGCGAAATATCATTGATTCACAAAATCGTTTGTGGTAAGCCTGATCACGAAACGCCTGAACTGAATAGCAGAATGTCCCACTTTATCCTTTTCCCCGAATGGAATGTGCCTCATAAAATATCCAGCAAGGAACTTCTTCCTAATATCAAGGCAAATCCAGGTTATTTACAAAAACATAATTATGAACTCATTAATGGTAAAAATGAGGTAGTTGATGTGTCAACAATTAATTTTAAAAAATATTCAGAAAAGAACTTCCCGTTTCGTTTACGTCAGGGTGGAGGAGAAGGGAATTCATTGGGTATTATTAAATTTCATTTTAACAACAAACACAGTGTTTATTTGCACGATACGCCAAGTAAAGGCCTTTTTAATTTAAATTATCGAGCATTTAGTCACGGATGTATGAGAGTTCAGAATCCTTTTGGCTTTGCAAAATCGCTTTTAGAGTTTAATAAAGGAATGCTCCATCTGTCCAAAGAGAAAATGGTTAAATTAAATAAATATGACCAGCAACAAAAATTCAATAAATATCGCAAAGGCAATAAATCCTACAATGAGGCCGAGCAACTTCCCCAAGTAAAGGCAATGGAAAAAGATGTGGTAGATATGAAAAGCACAATCTTCACAATCAGTCGTCCACTTCCTTTGTATATTAGGTATTTTACAACCTTCGTGGATGAAAAATCAAATTTAAAGTTCCATCCTGATTTGTACCATAAAGAAAAGCCGCTAATCGAAAAATTCGATAATGCAGTAGAAGCAAATTCAATTTTTAAATAACAAAACAATGGAAAATTTCAATTATTATAACCCCACAAACCTTCATTTCGGACTGGGAGTCTGTTCAAAAATAGGAAAATCAGCAAAAAAACTAGGCAGCAGAGCACTTCTTGTATACGGAAAAGGATCCATCAAAGAGAATGGATTGTATCAAAAAGTAGTAGACCAGCTTATTGCCGAAAATATCTATTTTTGCGAATATGCTGGCATCAAGCCAAATCCAATTATTGAGGATGTAAACAAAGCTGTAATCTTGGCACAGCAAGAAAAAATCGATTTAATCATTGCCATCGGTGGAGGAAGTGTAATTGATAGTGCCAAAATTATTTCGTTGGCAATGCATATCGATGGAGAACCCTGGGATATGGTCGTTGGGAATATAAAACCCAAAAAAGCAACCCCTTTAATTGCTGTGCTTACCCTTGCAGCAACGGGTTCCGAGATGAATCCCTTTGCCGTAGTTCAAAATCCAATCACCAAACAGAAAATTGGATTTGGTCACCCATTAGCGTATCCAACGGAGTCGTTTTTAGATCCAGCAAACACTCTTTCCGTTTCCCTTAGTCAAACCAGAAATGGAATTGTCGATACCATTGCTCACTCATTAGAGGCTTGGTTTGGTGGCGGTGAAGCAACATTATCAGATAAATTTGTAATTTCAATTATTAAAGAGACCATGGATGTCGCCATGCCGCTACTTAATGATCTGAAAAACATTGAGTTGCGCTCAAGGTTGATGTTCGCTTCTACGTTTGCACTCAATGGCATTACTTTTTTAGGAAGAAAAAATGGTGATTGGGGGGTGCATGATGTGGGACATATATTGTCGGTTTTGTACGATTTGCCTCACGGACAAACTCTCTCAATTGCCTATCCAGCTTGGATGAAAGCAATGAGACCTAAAGTTGAAGATAGAGTGGGAAAACTAGGAAAAGATCTTTTTGGAATTAATTCCTATAATGAAACAATTTCTCATTTAGAAACTTTTTTTAGTAAAATAAAAACACCGATGAGTTTGCAAGAAGTTGGAATTGAAATTGAAAAAGTCACTGAAATAGCCGATTTGATGCAAAAAAATAAAATTTCTGGAAATAATATTCTATTCGAATCTACAGATTATTTGGAAGTTACTAAAAAAATGTTTGAAAAAACTAAATACTAAACACCTTTTTGTATTATCTTTGTGTCTTCTTACTGGTAGAATAGGAAAAAACAAAACACACAAAACAATGAAACAAATACAGATATCTTTTTTTATTATCTTTTCAATCCTGTTTTTGGGAAATTATGCATTAAAGGCGCAAGGCACAAATTGTGGGAATGCCTCACCTTTTTGCTCAAACGATCCCACTTACACGTTCCCCGCAGCAACAAGTGTCCCTTCTTTAGGCACAATAGGTTGTTTGTACACCACGCCCAATCCTGCTTGGTATTGGATGCAAATTGGAAATAGTGGTCCTTTGAATATTCATATGTCAAGTAATAGCACAAACGGAACTCCACACGATGTAGATTTTATATGTTGGGGACCATTCCCCTCTTTAGCGGCAGCTTGTGCTACTAGTTTAACTTCAAATCCTGGGGTTGATTGTAGCTATTCTGCAGCTGCTCAAGAAGACTGTACAATTCCAAATGCAGTAACGGGTCAAGTATATGTTCTTCTTATTACAAACTATGCAAACGTGCCAACTAACATCTCTTTTAGTCAAACAAGTGGAGTGGGTTCTACTAATTGTGGAATCATGACACCTCCTCCAATCGGAGATACTGTTTGTGCTGGAGAAACTGCTGTTTTATTAGTCTCTAGTCCAGTCGCAGGCGCTTCTTATTCTTGGGAAGGTCCTAATGATTTTTTACTAACTACGACTAACAATTCAATTAGTTTTCCTAACGCAACTTCAGCGGTTGCAGGAGAATATAGTTTGTCTATTACGTATGATGGACGAGTAGGCGATCCCGTTTATTGTAGGTTGGTGGTTAATTCAAAACCAACATTAACTGTAACTACGGATACTATTTGCGTTGGCGATGTGGCTACAATATCTGTTTCTGGTGGAGATACTTACAGGTGGAACACCATGCAAACGACCCAAAGTATCTCTGTGACTCCTTTGGAAACAACTCAATACAGTGTTACAGGAACTTCTATTTGGGGATGTAAAGATTCTGTCTCTACAGAAGTGGTTGTTTATAACAATCCTGCCCCAGTGGTTACTCCTGCAACTATTTGTTCTGATGAACTTGCAACTGTGTTTGCTCTGAATGTTGCTTCTTATGTATGGAGCGATCCTGCATTAGTGAATGATTCAGTCATTCCATCGGTTACTGCTTCTCAAACGTATATTGTTACAGTTACTAACTCTGGAGGTTGTACTGGAACTGCTACTCTTACAGTGAATCCAAATCCAATTGTTGTTGCTACTGCAACAGAAATTTGCCAAGGTCAGTCGTCTAACGTTACAGCTAATGGTGCAACAACTTACGATTGGAGTAACTTGCAAAATGGGTCTGTAATTTCAGTGTCTCCTTCTACTAGTTTAACATTAAGTGTGGTTGGATTTACCGAATTTGGTTGCAAAGGTTACGATACCGTATTGGTTATAGTTCACCCAACTCCAGATGCTGGTTTTGCAGTGAGCTCAGAATTGATTACCATTGATGAAGGAGTTATTTCATTCATCGATCAATCCACGGATGCTACTGCTTGGCAATACAACTTTGGAGAATTTAATAACCCATTAAATACTTCTACTGAGCAAAATCCAATTCATATTTATGAATCTACAGGCTTTTTCAAAATTTGGCAAGTTGTTTCTACAGAATTTGGTTGCATGGACTCTACATTTAAACGTGTTCAAGTAATGGCTCCTTATTTCTTCTGGGTGCCAACTGCCTTCAGCCCAGATAATGATGGAATAAATGAATCGTTCTGTCCTAAAGGAAAAGGAATTGATCCAATAAACTATTCTATGCAAATATTTGACAGATGGGGTTACCTTGTATTCAAAACAAATGTACCTCTCGAATGTTGGGATGGTTTTATTAATGGGACAAAAGCACCTGTTGGAAATTATATTTATAAAATTAATCTTAAAGATCAGGAAGCTCATACTCATGAGTATATGGGACAGTTTGTAATTATCCGATAACCGAATCTTACACTATTTTAAAAAGGGGCACTTGCCCCTTTTTTTGTTTCATTTTCATTATCTTTGCATTAAATGTTTTTTTATGATCAAACAGTTATTCTACTTTTCTCTATTAGCATCTTTTGTTTTTAGCTCTTGTATTACCAGAAAGAACAAAGCAGAAAATGTAATTGTAAATTCGGCGGAAGCTTCTTTTGCTGTAACCGAAAACAAAATGGCTATGGACACTAATATCACGGCTAATACTCAAAATAATAGTTGGTATTCCACTAGAGCTACTATTTCTTTGTCGAGCTCTAATGACGAGGTCTCTGCTTTTATTGTCAATAGACGTGATAGTATATTGTATGTCAATATCAATAAATTTGGAATCGAATTAGCTCGTGCTGTGTTCACCCCTGATACAATTTCTTTCGTCAATAGATTTGAAAAGACATATTACAAGGGCGATTATTCAATTATCTATAAACTGTATGGATTTTCGCTCTCGTATAATATGATCCAAGCTATTGTATTAGGTGAACCGTTTCGTGACTTTAAACCCGTGTCAAAAAGTGTAAGCCAAACGGACACTACCTATATCATATCTACTCCTCGAAGTGTAGACGTGTTTTCAAAAACGGCAATTAACCAGATGCTTGTTTTGGATAAAAAAGAGCACATTATAGTCAGTAACTGGGTTAAAGACATTGTAACGCAACAAGTAGTTACCATCTCATACGCCAAGTACGAGCAAATAGAAACGTTTAAGTTTCCAGCAAACTACACCATAGAATTGCCAACACAGTCTATTCAAATAGCAACCAAAAGCAGCAAGGTAAATGTTCCAGGACCCACATCGTTGACGATTCCACAAAAATACACTTTAATGTTCCCCTAATATGGATAAGTTTGAATTGTCTTCTGCAATAAAAAAGAGAGCATCTGAACTTAATTGTTCTGGGTGCGGAATCTCTTCTGTAAAAGATAATTCATTGGATATGACCTATTTGAATAATTGGATTGCTAAAGGTTATCATGCAAATATGGAATGGATTACGAAAAATCACTCTCTTCGAAATGATCCTAATTTGTTGTTGCCAGACGTGAAATCCATCGTGATGATTACTGTAAATTATTTTTCGGAATCTAACTCTAAGTCGAAATACAAGGTGTCAAAATATGCTCAAAACATTGATTACCATTGGGTTTTGAAGTCAAAGCTTCAAGATGTTTTAAACGGTATTATTGAAATTGATCCTTCAACAGTTGGGAAAATATTTGTGGATTCTGGTCCTTTTTTTGAGAAATCATACGCTGTAAATGCAGGATTAGGATGGATTGGGAAAAACGGGTTGTTGATTCTTCCCAAAAAAGGTTCCTTTCATTTTATAGGCACATTGCTGTTGAATAAAGAGCTAGCAGAAGATACTCCTTATACTCAAAATCATTGTGGAAATTGCAATAAATGCATAGATGCTTGTCCCACGAACGCCATTGTTGCCCCAGGTGTAATTAACGCCAATAAATGCATCTCTTATCTCACAATTGAGCATAAAGGAGAGGTTCCTGCAGGAGTAGAATTTAGAGAAACCAATCAAATTTTCGGCTGCGATATTTGCCAGTCGGTTTGTCCTCACAACCGGTTTTCAACAGAATCTAATGAGGAAGCATTCATCCCTTCTGATTTTTTTCAGTCGATGACTGACGCAAGTTGGGAAGAGATGACAAAAAGTGAGTTTAAAAAAATATTCAAATATTCACCCTTGCAAAGAGCTGGTTATGAAAAACTTAAATCAAACATCGAATACATTAAAAATCCTAATAGTTAGCTTGTTTATGATGGGCATACTTAATTCGGGAGTTTCTCAATCCTTCAAAAGTCAGCAGTTGAAGAACGAAAGAGTGAAAAAAGCGTATTCGGACAAAGAGAAAACTTTGCTAAAACGCTATAAAAAGGTTGGATTGAGTTCTTTGTCACAAAATATATTTTTAAGGGCTTTTAAAGAGAGTGGAGAGTTAGAATTGTGGGTTTATAGTCAGTCTGAAAGAAAATACGTTCTTGCTCACATCTATGCCATTTGTGAAAAATCGGGAGAACTTGGTCCCAAAAGAATGATGGGAGATCAGCAAGTTCCCGAAGGGTTTTACTCAATCACACAATTTAATCCTTTTAGCAGTTTCTTTTTATCTCTCAGAGTGAATTACCCAAATACCAGTGATCGAATTTTGGGGATAGGGAACAATCTAGGTGGAGATATTTTTATTCACGGTAATTGTATCACCATTGGTTGTTTGCCTTTGACCGATAGTTTTATAAAGGAGGTTTACATTGCTTGTGTAGAGGCTAAAAACCTGGATAATCAACCCATTCAAATACATATTTTCCCTTACCGGATGAACTCAGAAAACCACCAATTCCACTTAAAAGGCGCAAAGAAGACCCTGGTCCCTTTTTGGAATAATTTGAAAGAGGGTTTTGATTATTTTGAGCAAAAAAAGACCCTGCCTATCATAAAGATTGATAAACAGGGTAAATATATTTTTAAATAAAATTATTAATGGACAAGATGAGTCTCTTCCACTTGTAGTATTGCTTTTGTCTCCACATTGTATGCGATAGCAATTATGCCGCATCTGCTGGGTACAAATGGTTTTCCAGTCAAGGAGTATTTATACCCTTTAATCACAGACGAGTTAGCTGCAGAGGAAGTTTCAGCGTTAGCGATAGAAACACCCCAAGCTGAGTTTACAGCGCCTCTGAGCATGTGACGATGAACGTAGTCAACAATATCCGGAACAGGGCCTAAGGATGCCAAATTGTTTGTTTGAGGAGAGACAATGCTGTCTTCAATAATAAAAATAGCTAATTTGATATTTTGTTGAATTGATTCTAAGAATGTAGCTTTTACAAATATATTAAAGCTATTTTCACCACTGTTTTCAGCAGTTTTAATTTGTAAGGCTAGTTTTGGAGAGGTTCTATCAATGGCATTTGATGCTGATGACCAAGCGGTTCTGTCGAGTAATAATCCCCCAAAGAAAGCAGTTCTATTTATTAATCCTGTGGGATATCCCTGAATTCCAAATGCGTCATTTAGTTGGTTTCCGGCTTCTGTTCTATAATCTGCGGTGTAAATAGTGGATGGTTCAGGGTTGGAAAACACTCCCGCGTGAATTGCCATCAATACAAGCGTGTCGCCGTATCTGGTTTTTAAATTAGCAGCTCTCTTGTGCCCATCGGGACAGTTGACACACTTGTGTCCTGTAAATTCCTCTAAAATAATCTTTTGAATCGTAGTTCCTAAAGTTGGAAAAGTTACAGTATCACCATTTATTTCGTTCGTTTCCAATCCTTGCGTGGGTGCTTCGGGTCTCTCTATTTTGTTGCAAGCAGAAATCCCAAAAAGGAATATGATTGCAATTATTTGGATATAATATTTTTTCATTTTGAATGTTTTTTGAATGAATATAGTCGTTAAAACGAGCTCACTAAAGTTAATGAAACCCCATTGGAAGCAGGTACTTGTCGGCAAACGCCTCCAACGCAAACTATTCCTTGACGTTGTTTGCCATATCCTAGAGCAACACGTGTAGTGTTTTTTACAAAGGTAACGGCTGCTCCATAGTAGTGTATTCTTTTATCTAACTCTGGATTTTCGTAATTATACATATCCGAAAGGGTGAAAAACCATTTTGGAGCAATGGAATACTCCACTAAAAGTAATGCCCAGTTTTTCATATCTTGTTTGGTCGACATGTGTTGCATTTCTACTCTAATGCTGTGGTTGTCGCTAATCTTGTAGCTAACATCTGCAATGCCAATGTGAGCAAACACCATCGGCGTTCCTGGATGTCCTTCAATTACTGCTTTGTTGTACTCTAGGTAAACATAGTTAAATAGCATTTTTATTTTAGAGGATAACTTTTTCGTTACTTCAAAGTTTACATCGGTAAAGTATTTCTCTTTTCCCCACGAGATAAAATCGGAGGAATACCCTTCGGTAAAAGTGGATTGATCGGTGACGACTAAATCATTTAGCATGGTCTTCTCAATTGCATGAATGTTGGAATGGTTGATTGCCACTGAAGTCCCATATTTACCTCCTAACAAGGTGTTCTTTTTGAATTTATAGTCTATCTGTACTTGATATCCGACTTGACCCATTGATTGTGTGCCATAAGGGTAAAATGCGGATAATGTATAAGCATGTTGACGAGTTAAAGCGGGAAGATAGTTGATAATTAATGGATTACCCGTTGCTGTTCTGTCGGATCGAAAATCCATATTGTCTACCTTTAATCCATTAAGCAAAATTCCTAATCCTTTTTGGGAATAGGATGCTGATACATAAAGTGCATCTCCAGATTTGTAAATCATATTGTTTGCCGCCGAAGGATCGTTAATCTTGTAGGCATATTCTGCGTTGAAATTAAACTTTTTATATCCCAAAGACACTCTCCCTGCCATGGAGGAGACGTTTTCGGGAAGTTCATATTGTGGATCTTGATCGGCTTGGTATTTAGAAACGATGCTTCCTCCAAAAGTAAATCTGAAATTGGACTCTTCTAACTTTTTACAAAATTCATTTAAGTTCATTTCTGCATCTAATCCTCTTACGATACCGACTCCTTTGTCGAAGAAGAAACGTTGATTTCCCCATATTCCTTTAATGGTAACACCTTTTAGAGGATGAACTACCACTCTTACTCCGTCCATGGCATTGTCGTAACCGAGGTTGCGTTCTTCGTAGGATCTAAAAACTAGTCCATTTCCAAACTGTTCGTAAAAGTTGCCAATGGTGATGTTCCAATCGTCTTTGGTATAAGTGGCAAATCGATATGGAATTCCGCTTCCTTTATATCGAGAATCGAAACCAAGCATTGGGTTTTGATAAATCTCGTATCTAACCCCTGCTGTAAAATTATTGTTGGTGTAAATTACGTTTGCAAAAGCATTCATTAGGGCTTGCTCTTTCACTTCGGGAGCGCCAATCAGCGAATCTGCTTGATAATATTGAGCATCCATTTGAAAGTTGCCCGATACTTTGCCGGAGTTTAATAACTGAGCATTTACAGTTTGTTGGATTGCAAAAGTGCAAATGAAAATACAAATTGTAATCTTGAAAAATCTAAATTGCTTCATGTTAATTCTTTCTGATTTTTAAAAAAGAGACTTCTAATATTTAATAATCAGAAGTCTCTGTTATTTCTCGTGATTTTTTACTTAATTGCCTCTCCAGCAATGATTTTTTTGACAATTGCAATGATTTCAGTTTCGCCACCGTCTGCAAAAGAGGTGTGTTGCCAAACGATTTCACCGCTACCATTGACGATAAACATATGAGGAACTTCGTTTACATTCATGGCACGTTTTAAATCACCGTTTAGATCGAGAAGTATTTCGTAATCCCATCCTTTTCCATCTACTAAAGGACCAACTTTCGCTGATGAACGAGTGTCGTCTACCGAAACTGCGACTAATTTTACGCCAGTTTCTTCTTGCCATTGTTCGTAAACTTCTGCAATGGTATTGAGCTCTTTTACGCATGGTTTGCACCAAGTAGCCCAAAAACTGATGATAATTGGCTTGCCATTATTAGACAAATCTTTGATGTTTATTTTTTTACCATCTAAGGTTTTTACTTCAACGGATGGTAATAAATCTTTTGTTGTTGTTTGTGCTTCTTGAGCAAAACAGAAGTAGGAGAATAATACGAGCCCTACCATTAAAATTTGTTTTTTCATAAAACTACACTTTTAGTTATTGCAAAGATACTAAATCGAATTAACTTTTGTAATTGAGCCTTTATGATATTTATCATTTAACTATTTTAATGGCTTTATTGTAAGCTGTTTTTTATTTTTCTTCTGAGTTGTTAAGCTCTTTTTTTTTGAAGGATTTAAAAGGAACCAGCGTTGGAATTTTGCATCCGACCAGTTTTTAGTTGTTTTTACAATGATGAATGAAATTAAGAGCGCGAAGAGAATTCTAGCAAATAGTATGCCCGATAAGTCGCCACCAATGGCAAACATCAGCATGGTATCTTCAATCATGCTATGACATAACCCCATTAATACAAGGGCATAAAAGACATCTCTTTTGGATGCTTTTCCTGCGTTGGCCTCTCTGATAATGATGGCTCCTCCGTAAGAAATCCCTAGTGTTAAACCAATTACGGTGATGGGCAAAACTTCTTTTCCAATCCCGAGAATCTTCAAAATTGGATATAAAAGTTTGTTGATGATCGTTATAATTCCTGTGATTTTGAGAATTTCTAATATTGTAATTAATGCAAAAACAAATAAAAGGATGGTTGCGTAATTCTTCACCTCGTTTAATAGCCAATCTGTGAGGGTGATATTTTGTTGGGTGATGGCAAACGTTGACGTTGTCGGTTCTTGCAAAACGCCCATTAACGCATAGGTTTTGAAGAGAATAAAGCCCAATAATATGGCAAAGAAAAAACGTATAATAAACATCACAATGATTTTGATTCCCGCTTTTCGGGCAATCTGTAATTCGATGGGAAAGGTGTGTGCCACCAAAATCATGGTGAGCAAAACTGTGATTTGTGCGGTAGATAAGGTCATCGATCCCGATAGACTAAAGTAGGTTAATAGACCGCCATAAATGTTTACCACCATTGCGGAAGCCCAAATAAGACCCGTTTCTCCAGGTAATCCCACAATGTTCATAATGGGCGCAAGGGCTTTGCCAATGTATGGCAACCATCCCAACTCTTGAATTATTTTTACAACAATTGATATTGGAATCATTATTTTAAATAAAATCCAAGATGTTTTGCCCGTTTCTGTAATAATTCTTTTGAAAAAACTGTGAATTAGTTGAGAATTAAACATTTTATTCTTCTTTGTGTTATAGGTTGCGAAATTACATTTAATTTTCGAAAACATAAATAATAATAATCATATTTAAAAGATACAATAATGTCAAACGTAAAAAACACAAACAATATATTCCCAATCAATAGTTTGATTCAACAAAGATGGAGTTCGAGAAGTTTTGATTCAAATAAATCTATTCCTCAAGAAGAAATAAATAGCCTTATTGAAGCTGCCAGATGGGCTCCTTCGTCATTCAACGACCAACCATGGAGATTCTTAATCGCCAAAAAAGGAGATGCTCGTTTTGATGCGATTAGCAATTCATTATTTGAATTTAACCAAATGTGGGCTACCGATGCTCCTGTATACATTATGGTGGCTGGTGCAAAAAATCGTGAAGATGGAACGCCAAATGCAGCTTATGTTTATGATTGTGGGCAAGCAGTAGCATACTTAACCATAGAGGGAACTCAACGAAATATTATGATGCACCAAATGGGTGGTTTTGATAAAACAAAACTGCATCAAGATTTGAAATTAAACGATGATGTGGATGTTTTAGTTGTTATTGCCGTTGGTTATTATCACGACAATGAACAACTTAAAGAGCCAATAAAATCATTAGAATTGACAGAGCGAGTTAGAAAAAGTCAACAAGAAATTTTGTTGTAAATTCTATTTACGAAGAGCTTAATATAAAAAAGCCGAAGAGAAACATATTCTCTTCGGCTTTTTTATGATCTATATCAAAAGCTTAAGACTGTTTCAAAAGGCCAAGATCGAGGCTTTTAAGAAATTTTAAATACGCAGTTTACTGATGTAAATAAGGAGTTCAAATTTCTTAAATAATGAAGAGATTGGTCTTTTGTAGCGGTCTTAATTTATCTTTTTTCGTATTGTTCTGTATAGAACTTTTGATAAGCACCGGATGTTACATTGTTCAACCACTCTTTGTTAGCTAAATACCAATCGATGGTGGAAGAAAATCCTTCGTCAAATTTTATCGATGGATGCCAATTCAACTCATTTTCTAATTTTGAAGCATCTATGGCGTAACGCAAATCATGTCCAGCTCTGTCCTGAACATAGGTAATCAATTTTGCGGATTCGCCAGCGGGACGATTCAGTTTTTGATCCATCAGTTTGCATAAGGTGTGAATAATGTCGATGTTTTTCCACTCATTGTTTCCACCAATGTTGTAGGTTTCGCCTGTTCGCCCTTTGTGAAATATTGCATCGATGGCAATGGCGTGATCTTCAACAAATAACCAATCGCGTACATTGAGTCCTTTTCCGTAGACAGGCAATGGTTTGTTGTTCTTGATGTTGTGAATCATCAAGGGTAATAATTTTTCAGGAAATTGATTTGGACCATAGTTGTTGGAACAATTTGAGATTACCACTGGAAGATTGAAGGTGTGAAAATAGGATCGTACAATATGATCGGAGCTAGCTTTTGAGGCGGAGTATGGACTGTGAGGATCGTAAGAGGTGGTTTCGGTAAACATTCCTTCATCGCCCAGCGAACCATAAACTTCGTCGGTAGAAACATGGTAAAACAGTTTGCCTTCCATCTCTTTCCAACTATTACGAGCTGCATTTAGAAGATTTGCGGTGCCCACAATGTTGGTGTAGATAAAATCCATGGGTGCAGTAATTGAACGATCTACATGCGACTCTGCAGCGAGGTGAATTACACTGTCAAAATGATATTTTTCAAAAAGTTGATTTACAAATTCTGCATCTACAATGTCCCCTTTTTCGAAAATATAGTTGGGTTTTGTCTCAATATCTCTAAGGTTTTCCAAATTTCCTGCATAAGTAAGTTTGTCTAAGTTGACAATTTGATAATTAGGATATTTGTTTACGAAAAGTCGTATCACATGCGAACCAATAAAACCAGCACCTCCGGTAATTAAAATATTTTTCTTCATTTTTGAGTGTTTAAAATTTTCAACCATCCATTTTTTTAAAACGATCTATCTCAGTACTATTTTGGAATCAACTGATGTTTTAATTTTCAGAAAATCACCACAATATAGTATTAAGCAAAATTACATTATTTTTTGGAGATTTAAAATTATTTGATTTTATTCTGAATTTATCATTATGTTGCTGTTTTTCAGTAGTTTTAAAATTATTAGATTAATTATTTTTAGTTCACACTGAACATTAACAATTTGTTAGTGTTACTAATGCGATACAATCATTAATTTTGCAAAATAAATAAACAGAAGACAAATGAATAGAAAAAACAAAAAAATCACTTTTATAGGATTCACAATGATTGCAGTGGCAGTTATAGGTTTTGTTTCCATAACAGCATTTATGCCGGCTAAAAATGAAGAAAAAACGGGTGTAGTTCAGATGGACAAAACGATGTATATTGATAAAATCCACGATTATGCTAAGTCACCAAATGCATTTAAGTATAAAGGAAAGCGTCCGGCTGTTGTCGATTTTTATGCAGATTGGTGCCGACCATGTAAGCGCATTGCGCCTATTATGGAAGAGTTGTCCGAGACTTATAAAGGGAAAGTTGATTTTTACAAAGTCAATGTAGATAAAGAGGGAGAATTAGCAATGGTTCATAGTGTGCAGAGTATTCCGGTGGTGATTTTTTTTGACAGCAAAGGTCAGCCAAAATCAGTTTTAGGTGCTTTGAACAAAGAGGATTATGTTGCGTTAATTGAGGAAACATTAAAAAAATAATAATTACAAAACAAATAAAACAATGGAACATTTAACAGCAGTTACGTTTAAGGAAAAAATATTTAATTACGAAGCAAGTCAAGAGTGGAAATATAATGGAACTTTACCAGCAGTGATCGATTTTTACGCTGATTGGTGTCAGCCTTGTAAAATGGTTGCTCCAGTGCTTGAGGAACTTTCAACTGAGTATGAAGGAAAAATCAACATTTACAAAGTGAACACCGAGGAGCAACAAGAATTAGCTTCTGTGTTTGGAATTCAAAGCATTCCATCATTTTTGTTTATCCCCAAAGAAGGTATTCCAACCATGGCTTCTGGTGCACTTCCTAAAGCTTCATTTGAAGAAGCATTTAAAGATATTTTTGGAATTTAATCGTTCCAACTATTCTAAAAAAAGACCATACTTGAAAAAGTGTGGTTTTTTTTTGCTTTTTTTTCAGAGAACATTCACATCTATTTGTGTCCAAATATCATTTTTTGAGATTGCAATTAAAAAATCAGGATAAAGTTGTAATTTTGTCCCATGAAACAGATACTTCTGATCAATAATTACGATTCGTTTGTTTACAATGTGAAGCAACTGCTAGATGAAAGCGGTTTAGCCTCCACGACGATGGTTTTTAACGATCAATTATCGGAAGTGAATATCGAAGATTTTGACAAGATTGTAATTTCTCCAGGTCCAGGATTACCTTCGGAGGCAGGCGCGCTAAAATCGTTTATTGAGGCGCATAAGAGCAAACCAATGTTAGGTATTTGCCTCGGTTTTCAAGCAATAGGAGAGGTGTTTGGAGCAAAATTATATCGTTTGCCCACTATATTTCACGGTCACGAATCGGAAGTCTTTATAAAATCTGAAAAAGGTGGAATTTTCAACGGTATAGAAAATTCTTTCAAAGCAGGCAGATACCATTCGTGGGCTTTGGATTCGAGTAGTTTTCCCGAAGTTCTTGAAATTACCTCACAAACGCAAGAGGGTATCATAATGTCTTTTATTCACAAAGACTTGCCTATTACGGCAGTATTGTTTCACCCGGAGTCGATTATGACACCACAGGGAAAAAAGATGATTGAAAATTGGTTGTTAGAATAAAAAAATATTGGAATGAGAAAATTAGCAGTAGATGAGATGAAAAGGGTGGATATAGAGCAGTATAAATTGCTTGAAAAAACCCCCATGATTGTTGTTTTGGATAATATACGAAGCATGAACAATGTAGGTTCGTTTTTTAGAACTGCCGATGCTTTTCGCATTGAAGAGCTCCATTTGTGTGGAATTACTGCCTGCCCGCCTCATCGAGATATCACTAAAACTGCGTTAGGTTCTACCGAATCTGTATCTTGGAAATATTTCGATACAACCTTGAAATCGGTCATGTGGCTGAAAGAGCAAGGATACAAAGTATATGCAGTAGAGCAAGTAGATACTCCTATTTATCTCAATGCATTTGAATGGAATACTTCTGAAAAAATAGCCATTATCTTAGGGAATGAAGTCTTTGGTGTTTCCGATGAAGTACTTCCTTTATGTGAAGGAGCGCTAGAAATCCCTCAAATTGGCACGAAACATTCATTAAATGTCTCTGTTTCTGCCGGAATGGCCATGTGGCATCTTTATTCGCAATGGCTTAATAAATTATCCTAAATAAAATCATAAATATTTACTGTAAAAAAACTACAATAACTAATGATAAAAGAAGTAACCCAACTCCTCGACAATCATAAATTGTTTTCAAAAAAATGGTTTATTGACATTACTCTTATTCTAGCTGGATCATTGATTGTTGCCTCTGCATATGTTTTCTTTATTTCGCCTTTTAAAATCATCCCAGGAGGCATCTATGGTTTATCCATCATCTTGCACTACCTTACCGAAAATTTGTTTTCATTTCTTCCCAGTGGATTGCCTATCGGATTAACGGCCATGGCTTTTAATATCCCATTGGCCTATGCTTCATATAAGATGTTAGGCAAAGGAGCTATTGTAAAAACGATCATTACATTTGTGGCAACTTCTATGTTTGTGGATATCCTTTCACTTTTCTATGGTTACGAACCCATCGTAGCGGGCGATAAGTTGCTCTCAAGTATTTATGGAGGTGTGGTGTTAGGAATTGGAGTTGCTCTAATTTTTAAAGCACATGCAACCAGCGCTGGAACGGATGTGATTTCAAAAATACTCGCCAGGAAAATGCATATCCAATTGGGTTACATGATTATCATCGTAGATTCAATCATTGTGTTGGTTGGTCTTGTCGCTTTTGGCGATATTAGCGTCCCGCTCTATTCGTGGATTACCATTTTTGTCTATGGAAAAGTAGTTGATGTAATGATGCATGGTGTAAGCAACGACAAAGCGGTGCTCATCATTTCGGAAAAAAATGTACAAATTTCGGAACGTATAATTTTTGATTTAAAAAGAGGTGGCACTTTCCTTCATGGAAAAGGGATGTATAATGGAGTGGAGAAAGAGGTTATTTGTACAGTTGTTAATTACCGCGAATTGGATGCGCTTACGGAGTATGTTCAAAGCATTGACGATAAAGCTTTTTTGATTGTTTTAAATGCAACTGAAATTGTTGGAAAAGGGTTCAAAACTTTTGAGGAAGCACAAAGTAACTGATCCTGTCCGAATGCGATAATTTGAATATTCGCACATTGAACAATCCATACATTCACTGTTCTTAGAAAAGACTAACCAATAACATTATGTTTAAAGCGCTTACTATTAGAGCAATACCAATTAATAGTGCTGTAAGTCCTTTGCTGTTAGCGTATTTGTTCATCACTTTTTTGGATGAAGTAAGGTATACTTGCAAAAACACTGTGATTGGAAGTTGGACACTCAGAAAAACTTGAGATAAAATCAGCCCAGTAAATGGATCACTGATAAAAAATATCAAGATTAAAGCGACCAACAAAGAGATAGCAACTCCCATTCTAGAGTGATTGTCCTTGATGTCGTAAGGTTCGTTAAAGATACCTGCAAAGATTGATCCTGCTGCCATTCCAGAAGTGATTGTGGAAGCTAACCCTGCGAAAAGAAGAGCTACCGCAAAGATTACAGCCGCATTACTTCCAAGCAGAGGTGCCAGAATAGATTGTGCTTGTTGTAACTCTGTTACAGGTTGTTTGATTGCATAAAAAGTAGCTGCAGCTAGCAGAATCATCGCACTGTTGATTGCCCAACCAACAATCATGGAGAATAAGGTATCTAGAAATTCGTAATCTAATTGTTTTTTGATAATTTTCTCATCCTCTAAGTTCCATTGGCGACTTTGGATGATTTCGGAGTGTAAAAACAAGTTGTGAGGCATTACTACGGCACCGAGTACGCTCATGATTACAAGAGCAGAACCTCTAGGAAAACTTGGGATAAGCCAATGATATACCGCTTCGTTCCATGGAATGTCTACTAATGTGAGTTCGTAAATAAATGATAATCCTATGATAGATACAAATCCAATAATCCATTTCTCAATTCGGCGATAGGAGTTGGAAAATAATAATATTAGCACCACCAAGGTGATTAAGATAGATCCAATTTTTATGGGAATGTTAAAAAGCATATTGAGCGCAATGGCTCCTCCTAAAATCTCTGCAATAGAGGTAGCAATGGATGCCAAAACCGCAGATCCAAGAACGGGTTTTGAAATATAACTGGGTAAATATTTAGTCGCTGCTTCGGATAGACATAATCCACTAGCAATTCCTAAATGGGCTACATTGTGTTGTAAAATAATAAGCATGATTGTAGAGAGAGTAACCATCCAAAGCAATTGGTAGCCATAGTCGGCGCCAGCTGCCATGTTTGATGCCCAGTTGCCAGGGTCTATAAACCCAACAGTAACCAATAATCCGGGACCAATGTATTTTAAAATTTCAAGTCCACCGTATTTGGGTTTGTGATCTTTGCGTTTAATGTCTTTTATCCAATTTTTCATTCAAATTTATCTTTTTTGCATGGTTGTTGGTATTCTGCAATCTTGGTTTTTAAAAATAACGATTAACAAATTCTAAAAAGTTGATTTTAAACTTGTTTGGGACTAAAATAAATATTTACTCATTTTATTTTAGCACCAAATATAGTTATTTTTGACTAATTATTAAAAATTGATTTGTAAAATCATACTTTTTTCCGTAATATTGTTCAATAATTAAATATAGTTTAAACATGAAGCATCGAATATTATTAGCACTGATAGTTGTATTTTCTTTTAGTGTATTCAGCCAAACCCCAATCATTTTTGACAAAACAAATACTATTTCTTACCAGTTGAGTTACACGCAAGGCGGCGATCAGAGTCAACGTATTTTGAACGACATGCTCGAAATCATTGCACGATCGATGAATAAACCGGTCAGACAAACTAGAATTAATTTCAGCGTTGAAGAGCATTTGTGGGTTACCAGAAATGGAACGAAACTCAACGCTTACCTCGCTTATGAAAATGTGAGATTATCGGGTGATCTTTTTTATAAAGGGTTTGATGTTTCGGATGTTTTTATTCCATCACACTATAGTTTTGAATCTACATTGAAACGTAAAAACGGACCAGAACTTAAAAAATTCAGCATCGACAATACTCCTTTTCGTTATAGAAATAGCGAACATCATTTTCAATATACAGACACAATTACAAACGGAGATTATCAATTTTTGGTGGATAAAAATGATTTTATTTTCCGCTCCATTGCCTTCGATGTTTTTCGTGCTAAATGTATTACGATTGATCAATATTATGGTGCTGAAGGTGAAATTTCGCTCTGTTATGAAGGGTTAAATCAAATAAATCCAGAAAATTTCAGACAATTAAACAAAGCTCAGTCTCAATTAGATGAGATGATTGCTAGAGTAGGCAGGGTTCAAGGAGATGTTTTTTGGAGAGAATTAGACCTTCGACATTTCGACCCTATTAGTATTTACCCAAAAATGGAAGAGGTAAACCGCAAAATAAGCGATTTGCAAAAAAACATCAGCTATGTGCGTTCCAATTTGTATCGCTATTATTTTGATAGTGGCTTGCAGTCATACAATTCAAATAAACGAAACGATGCTAGAAATGATTTCAGACAGTCGATCAGTTTGAATAATCAATATCCTCAATCTTATTACTATTTGGCGTTGATGGAGCATCAAGATAAAAACTCTTCCTCTGCCATGGATTTGCTCTCTTCATTTTTTGCCATTAATCAAATTGACCAAAGTTTGTATGCACAGGCTTCTGATTTAGCCAAAGATGTTGAAAAATCGAAAATTTTGGAGATAGAAAAGAAAATCTCACAACAGCAATATGCGCAAGCATTGTCAGAATTGGATGCTTTAGAGACTTTCTGTCGAAAGATAAAAAACTACAGTCCCAGCGATTCTCTGTCCATTTTGCGTGGCGAAGCGCACAATAAAATATACCAAGCACATCTCAATGATGCACAACGTGATTTTGCTACCGCCAACTATGATTTGGCCATTGGTGCAACGAATAAAGCCCTTCTTTATCAATCTCAATTTCCTCAGTTTATAGCCTCCAATGACCAAGCAACGGCGATGATGCAAAAGGTAAATGCTGATTATTATTTAGCTTTGGTTAAAAGAGGGAGATCGCTCAACACTACCAAAGATTATCGCAATGCTTTTAGTGCATTTGAACAGGCGTCGGTTATTGAAGAGAATTATAATGTAAAAAAAGACAAACAATTAGCGGAACTCGTTAAAAAATCGAAGTTAGAAGTACTGTTTTTAGACGTTACTGTCGCTCAAAAACTTGTTTCTATTAACAACCTTCCTAGTGCGAGAGAGGTGCTTGTTTCCATCATCAGCAATCAGCCAAAATATGGGTTAAATGACAATGCAAAACTCAATCAACAAGTGGAAGCGCTAAAACAATCTATCTTTAGCAAACAGTGTGTAAACGCTCAAGCTGAATACGATGGGATCATTGCCAATGCTCAAAATGAAGCTGCAAAAGGTGATTATATATTGGCTTTGTCTATTTTTGAAAAAGCAAAATTGGTTTCGGATAGAAATGTTGATTGTCAATTAAACATCGAATCGGCGACTAATGGCGTAACTTATGTTCAAAATCCTGCGAAATATCAACAAGATTTAAACGCCCTTAAAAAGTTGGTAAGTCAACGAGATTTTGCCAGAGCGACCAGTGCTTATAATGCACTTGATGTTTTTTATACCAAAAACAATCTATCCGAATACACACTATATCATCTTGCGTTGCCACAATTTATATTACAATATGGTCAGGATTATATTTTATGGGGAGCCTCATATTTGGCGAATCAGCAAGATTATAATGGATCGTATTTGCTTTTAGAATCTTTGAGGAACAGTAAGTTGAGTCGTTCAAAAACTAAAAAAATCCAACAAGCTGTTGCCAATGGATTTGCGATTGCAGATTATAAAACTTCCTCGTCGGTGAATGAAAAAGTAAAAGTGTTGGAATATACCAAAGGAGATAAATGGTATAAGTATTTTGCAAAACAATATCAAAAACAGATCAAATCGTTTAAAAAATAATCACGTTGCAATCACACAAGGATAACATTTTAGAAGTTAATAATCTAACCATTGATTTTAATAATAAAAACAGACACACTCGAGCCATCGAAGGGGTTTCTTTTTCACTTAAAAAGAATCATATTTTAGGAATTGTCGGCGAATCAGGCTCTGGAAAGTCTGTTACAGCCATGTCTATCCTTAGATTATTACCAACCAAACAATCAAAAGTGGTTTCTGGTGAAATTCTTTTCAATGATGGGGATGAGTGGATTGATATGTTGTCACTCTCTACTCGTCAATTAAGGAATTATCGTGGCAATCGAATTTCGATGATTTTTCAAGAACCGATGACGTCGCTCAATCCATCGATGAAGTGTGGAAAACAGGTCATAGAAGTGCTGTTAAATCATCAGAAACTCTCATACAAGGTGGCGAAACAAATGGTAATTGATCTTTTTAATGAAGTGATGTTGCCACGAGCAGAGAAAATTTTCGACAGTTATCCTCACGAAATTTCTGGAGGTCAGAAACAACGAGTTATGATTGCGATGGCTGTGGCCTGTAAACCAGATATTTTAATTGCCGACGAACCTACTACGGCCCTAGATGTTACGGTTCAAAAAGGAGTTTTGTTGTTGATTAAATCGTTGTGTGAGAAGTATGATATGAGTGTGCTTTTTATTACCCACGATTTGGGAGTAGTGGCCGAAATAGCCGATGAGGTGATGGTAATGTATCAAGGAAATATTGTTGAAAAAGGAGATGCAAAACAGGTGTTTTCTGATCCTCAACATCCATATACAAAAGGGTTGCTCTATTGCAGACCACCCATCAATGTGAGATACGATAAACTTCCCACGGTGTCTGATTTTTTGCAAATAGATGGGAATAGTGAGAGCGTTTTGACGAAACATCATCAAATTACCGATGCTGAAAGAGCTGAAAGACTTGACAAAATGTATCAAACAGAACCTATTTTGCAGATACATAATTTGGAAAAACATTATACCTTGTCCAATCCAAAATGGTTTGCAAAATCTTCCATTCTGAAAGCCGTTGACAATATTAGTTTTAACGTGTTCAAAGGAGAAACAGTTGGTTTGGTGGGCGAATCGGGATGTGGCAAAACTACTTTGGGCAGAACACTTTTGCAGTTGGTTTCTCCTACTCATGGAGATGTTTTTTATAAAGGAAAAGATCTTTCAAAACTCTCGTCCAAAGAGCTCAAGCAAATTAGAAAAGAGATACAGATTATTTTCCAAGATCCATACTCTTCTCTAAATCCCCGGATAACTGTTGGAGAAGCCATCATGGAACCCATGCGAGTTCATAAACTTGAAGTGAACCAAGAGGGCAGATTAAAAAAAACAATGTATCTATTAAAAAGAGTGGGATTATCCGAAGATAGTTTTTATCGATATCCTCACGAGTTTTCTGGCGGCCAGCGTCAGCGTATATGCATTGCACGGGCGTTATCGCTCTCTCCGGAGTTGATTGTGTGCGATGAATCGGTTTCGGCGTTAGATGTCTCTGTTCAAGCTCAGGTGCTCAATTTGCTTAACGAGTTAAAACTTGAATTTGGGTTTACTTATATCTTCATCTCCCACGACTTGTCGGTGGTTCGTTATATGTCCGACCGCATTGTGGTAATGAAAGATGGCAAAATGGAAGAGATAGGCGATGCCGACGAGTTGTACGAAAACCCCAATAGCGATTATACAAAAAACCTAATAGATGCAATTCCTACTTTTTAGAAATTGAACTATTGCTCCATCAAAAACGCTTTGATAAAATCATCAATTTCCCCATCTAATACAGCATTTGGATTGGTAGATTCAAGTCCTGTGCGGACATCTTTCACCAGTTTGTAGGGATGTAATACATAGTTTCTAATTTGCGAGCCCCACTCAATTTTCTTTTTAGAACTTTCGATGTCAGCAATTTTCTCTTTTTTTACTCTTAATTCTGCTTCATAAAGTCGCGACTTTAGCATCAGAATTGCTTTTTCTCTATTTTGAAGTTGAGAACGTGTTTCTTGGCATTCGATGACAAAACCGCTAGGAGCGTGGTGAAGTCTTACGGCTGTTTCTACCTTGTTCACATTTTGACCACCGGGACCGCTCGAGCGAAAAGTATCCCAAGAGATATCGGCAGGGTTGATGATAATTTCGATGTTATCGTCGATTACGGGATATACGTAGACAGAGGCAAACGATGTGTGGCGTTTATTGGCAGAGTCAAACGGCGAAAGTCTAACCAATCTGTGCACGCCCGATTCTCCTTGGAGGTAACCATAGGCAAAATCGCCGGTCAGTTCGATGGTCGATGATTTAATGCCCGCCACGTCGCCTTCTTGCTCGTCTACTAAGGTGATTTTATAATTATGTTTCTCGCCCCAACGCATGTACATTCTCATCAGCATTTCCGCCCAATCCTGACTTTCCGTTCCTCCAGCGCCAGCATTTATGGTCAGAATTGCGCCCAATCTGTCCTCTTCAGCGCCAAGCATATTTTTAAATTCCAACTCTTCCACCTCTTTTATGGCTGCATTGGAAGCCTCTTCGAGTTCTTGGTCGTTGATCTCTTTGGCTAAATAATACTCCCAAAAAACGGACAAATCGGAAAGTGTAGATTCTGCTTTTTGATACGAGGTAGTCCACGATTTTAGGGTGCTTACCTGTTTAAGGATTTTTTCAGCATCCTTTGGATTGTCCCAAAATGTGGGGTTGTGGCTTTTTTCTTCTAGTAAATATATTTCGTGCAAACGTTTATCGATGTCAAAGACACCTCCTAAGGGTTTCTACCCTTTGTTGCAAATCTTTGATTAGTTCTGCAGTTGTCATGATTCTTTACTTTTAAATATGTGGTCGGATTGTTCTTTGATTAACTCAAATTCAAATCCTTTAGAAATTAAAAATTGAATAGTTTTTTGTTGTTTTTGCAGGTTGTTACCTTTTGAAAGTATTAGCTTTTTAAGGCCTTCTTTTATCAATACTTCGATGTATTCGTCAAAATCTATTTTAGCAAATGCCCTTTTAATGCAAGGTTCGCTAATTTTATGTTGTCTAAGACCTTGTTTTATCTTGTTTTTCCCCCAGTGGTTTATTCTGATTTTACCTTGTACATATGCCTCAGCATATCGCTCTTCATTCAAAAACCGCTCTTCAATCAGGGAAGATATAATTGATTCGCTAGCTATTTCATCAATGTTCCATTGTTTTAACTTGGAACGGACATCAAAATGTGATCGTTCGCTGTAAGCACAATATTTTCGTAATTTCTCGAGTGCTTGAAAAGTAGTGATGATAACTTTTTTCTCCTGCATTGAATCAGGATTAGTTATAATTTAATCTCATCGTTGGCACTATTAAGAAAATTGTACTCCATCATGTGATGTGCGGTGCTTTTCTTAATTTTTATGGATTTTTTGAATTTCATCATCCACTTAATTCTTTGAGAAAAAAGTCCTTTGGTTAAATGAGAGTAAAGATACGGGTGAACGATAAGGGTCAATTTTTTCTCATTTTGTTCTCTCAATAGATAAGAAAGATGATTTTCAATTTCATCAATCAACAAAATGCTAGGTTTTATTTTTCCAGTACCTTCGCAGCAAGGACATTTTTCCAATACTTCGATGGTCATTTCTGGGCGAACCCGTTGACGAGTAATTTGCACCAATCCAAATTTACTAGGAGGTAATATCGTGTGTTTTGCACGATCTTTATCCATCTCTTCTTTTAATCTGTTGTACAATAACCTGCGGTTTGTTCCCTCGTGCAAATCGATAAAATCGATTACGATGATTCCACCCATATCTCGCAATCTTAGTTGACGAGCAATTTCAGAGGCAGCTTCTAAGTTTACCTCAAGGGCATTGGTCTCTTGATTGGAAGAGTTATTGGAGCGGTGGCCGCTATTTACATCAATTACGTGAAGTGCTTCGGTGTGCTCAATAATCAGGTAAACGCCACTTTTAATGGTCACCACTTTCCCAAATGAAGCTTTTATCTGCTTGTTGATTCCATAATGGTCAAAGATAGGCTCGCTTCCTTTGTAAAGTTTTACAATGTCTAACTTTGAGCTAGCGATACTCATGATATAACTTCTAGTATCATCATAAATATTTTGATCCTCAACATAAATAGCGTTAAACGATTCGTTGAGCAAGTCGCGAAGAATTGCCGAAGCACGATCTAGTTCGCTGACTATTTTTTGAGGAGAAACGGCAGTAGGCAGTTTAGAAACAGCTAATTCCCAACGTTGAACTAATTGGTTTAAATCAGCATCTAATTCGGCTACTTTTTTGTTTTCGGCAACAGTTCTGATGATTATCCCATAATTCTTAGGGCGAATACTTTGGAGAAGTCTTTTGAGACGTGTTCTCTCTTCGGAACTTTTTATTTTTTGAGAAATGGAGATTTTGTCCGAAAAAGGGACAAGCACTAAATATCTACCAGCAAATGAAATTTCGGAAGAGATCCGAGGACCTTTTGTCGAAATGGGTTCTTTTGCAACTTGTACTAAAATATGTTGACCAGAAGTAAGTACTTCTGAAATTTTTCCAGTTTTTTCAATTTCATCAAGCAGGGTTACGTCTTGAATGCTATTTTTTGTGGTGGAGGAACCAACAACTTGTTTGACAAAGCTATTGATTGATTTTATTTGGGGGCCTAAGTCAAGGTAGTGTAAAAATGCATCTTTTTCGTAACCTACGTCAACAAATGCTGCATTTAAACCAGGCATGATTTTCTTAACCTTACCCAAATAAACATCCCCAACCATGTGGTTTCGGTTTGATGCGTCACGATTAATTTCAACAAGCTGTTTGTTTTCTAACAACGCTATTTGAATATCGTTATCGCCTTTGCTTATTATTAGTTCTCTGTTTATTTCTTCTGACATTGGTTCGATTGAGTTTCTTTAGAAGGAATTTAGTGGACTAATGGACTGTTCTAATATTGGTTTTTAGACACTCCTTAATTAGCCAATAAATTTAAGATAGATTGCTACATCATTTGATTGGTTGTAGGCTTGATTTATAATATCTATTAAAAACAAATTACATAACAGATAATTCTATTATGTAATTTGTTTTAGGTCAACAGTATAAGATTATTTCTTTTTATGTCTGTTTTTTCTTAGACGTTTTTTTCTCTTATGAGTTGACATTTTATGTCTTTTACGTTTTTTTCCGCTTGGCATGATTTCAAAAATTTAAAATGAATGATATTAATTATTTTACTTTCGATTTTACAGCATTTACAAAAGTTTTAGAAGGCTTAAATGCTGGGATGTTGTGAGCTGGAATAATAATAGTAGTGTTTTTTGAAATATTTCTACCAGTTTTTTCTGCTCTTCTTTTAATAGTAAAACTACCAAATCCTCTTAAATATACGCTGTCACCTTTACCTACTGCGTTTTTAATAGATGTCATAAACGCTTCTACAGTAGTTTGTACTGCAACTTTTTCAATTCCCGTTTTGCTCGATACTTCGGCAACAAGTTCTGCTTTTGTCATAGCTCTTTATTTATTATTTTGTTATTCAGTTTATTTTTGCAATTCTTTGATTATCATCTTTAAGGGTTGCAAAGATATGATGTTTTTTTGAATTTTCATCATAAAAAAAAGATTTTTATAATTCTTTTATTGATTTTGTTGTTATTTTCTGTTTTTTGTTCCTCTTTTGTGGCTTTTTGTTCTTTTTTTAGTGTATTTTTGCCTCAATATAAATACTCAATCTTGTGAAAAAAAATATTTTTTTTATTATTTCGCTCTTTTTAATTTTGTTTTTTAGCTGTAAATCTTCAGATTCAGATAAGGCACTTTTGTACAATAATCAAATTGTCTCTATTCAAGATGAACTGACTGAAGATATTGATACTTTTTTGCAAAGTATCAATTATCCAGAGGCAAATACTCCTATTTTGTACAAATCTGCTCAAAATACTTCTCTTGCGGTGGTGGATAAATTAAAATTGATCAAACAGTTTGAAGGAGGGACCGCTCTTTTTCTGGAAACACAAAATTACATTAATGTTTGCCAAACTGCACTTCAAAACGAAGGATCACAAATTGTTCATATGAAAGCTAAATTGTCTCAAAAATATCAAAAGGAAGAGCTAGCGAAATTAAATCAGTGCAGCGACTCTTTATACTTTAAGATAAATTCAGCTGCAAAAAAATTCGATCAAGTTCAAAAAGAGTTCTCTTTGAAATATAAATTTGAGATAGAAAAGGAAGAGTAGGTTTCTCCTTGTTTTTCATGGATGAGGATGTGTGCTTTTTTGCACGAATTTAAAGCACTAAATAATATTACTTAATGCTTCATTCAAAATGGATGGGCTTTTTTTAAGAGAAATCTAAATTACGTTCTCAGTAAATAAATAATAGCGGTTAATGCGGCCATTACTACAGCGAAAATCAACCATAAGTAACGCTCTTTTCCTAATGTGCTCATATGTGTTTTGGTTTTAATGTTATTAAGTGTGTGTTCTTAAATCAATATTAACAAAGACAACTAAACGATGAAAAAGGTTGCCTCGATAGGTAAAAAATTAATTAAATTCAATATTCATACTCATTCAAATTACTGTGATGGAAACGGTAAACTGTTAGATTTTATTGCAATAGCAAAAAAAAATAATTTTGAAACTCTTGGGTTCTCGTCTCATGCTCCGTTAACAATTGACACCCATTTTTCGATTAATAGGGATGTTATTTCTCAATATATTGACGAGATTAGGTCGTTGCAAATGGAGTTTCCCAACATCCAACTTTTAGCTGGAATGGAGTGTGACTTTATTCCAACAGTAAGTTATCCTTTTACCTATTTTAAGGATACTTTTCATCTCGATTATCTCATTGGTGGAATTCATTTGATAAAAAATCCAGCGGTAGAAAAGTTGTGGTTTATCGATGGACCTCATCAATCGGAGTATGACAATGGGTTGAAAGAAGTTTTTCAAAACGACATCAAAAAAGGAGTCACACAGTATTATCTTCAGATGATGGAGATGATTGACACGCAAAAATTTGAGGTGCTTGCTCATCTCGACAAGATTAAAATGCACAATGCGGGCAGATTTTTTTCAGAAGAGGATTTGTGGTACAAAAAACTGTGCCTTGATGTTGTAGATTTGCTCAAAGGCAAAGATATTATTGTTGAAATAAACACACGAGGAATTTACAAGAAACGTTGTCCAGATTTTTATCCTTCTAAGTTTATTCTTGAGCAGTTGCTAAAAAATAATATAAAAATCACCCTCAGTTCGGATGCTCACCAATCTATGGAATTAGATCTTTTGTTAGAAGATGCAGCTTGTTACGCCAAAGAAATTGGGTTTAAAGAGGTATGGAAACCGTCTGTAAATCAAAACTGGTGTGCGGTAAGTTTATGAAGTTCTTCTGAAATAAATAAGTTGTAATTCGTTGATCCTTTCTGCAAACAACTTATATTTCGTGATATGAATAGAGCGAAAATAATATTTTTAATGAAAAGCAATGTGGGCTAACACCAATTGTGTTTCTATCTTGAAATAGCATGAAATTATAACCATACAGAAGCATTATTGTGTATTTAGCCTCTTCACTAGCTTTGTCGCGATATTTAAAAGGATAAAAGATGCCCACATCTGGCCGTACAAATAGCTGTCCGGTATTTTCTTGATTTACAAACATTGCGTTAACACCCCAAACAAATGGAGAGAAGTCTAATCCTCCAAAGAAGTTATTGTGGATGGATGCTTCAAAACTGTGTCTTAATTTTGTGCCAAGACCAATTTGGTATGTCAACGATTGTTGAAACATTAAATTTCCCACACCATAATATTGATTGGCTCCAAATCCAGCCCCAATAAATGCTCCTCCGCCATTGTCCACAGAAGTCTGTCCTAAAATTCCGTATCTAAATCGGTTCCACTTGTTGCCAGTAGACGAAAAAGAACTTTTTTTATTGTTCTTATTTATTTGCGCAGATGCTTCATTGGTAAACAAACCCAGACTGAAAACTGCAGCCAATAGGGCGATTGAAATTATTTGAATACTTTTTTTCATTCTTATTATCGGATAAAATGTATGTAAAATTATGAAAATTAATGAAGTGAAGTGCTAATTTCTTTTTTTTGCAACCACATTATTGATAACCACGACATGAGTGCTATGCTGTTTTTTAAAGAATCTTCATTTAAATCAAACGTAGAAGAGTGTAAATTTCGTATTCCATTATTATCGTCAAAGTCAACTCCTAAGCGGTAGAAGCAAGATGGAATTCGGTGGGAGAAGTAGGCAAAATCTTCGGCGGTCATTCTCAGGTCGAGTTCGGTTACAAAGTTTTCTCCTAACAGTAATTTTGCCCAATCGGATGTCTGGGCTGTCACTAATTCGTCATTTACCAAAAAAGGATACCCTTTGTCGATGAATACCTCTGCTGTTGCTCCGAAACTAGCGCAAGTCTGGTTGCAGATATCTGTAATTAACTGATGCGCTTTTGCTCTCCACTCTTCGTCGAAAGTGCGAATGGTCCCTTGGATTGTAACTTCATCGGGAATGATGTTTGTGCGCCCTAATCCTTCGATGCGTCCAAAAGAGAGCACGGTCGGAATTGTTGGCGGAGCCATTCGGCTGACAATTTGTTGGAGTGCCACAATGGTTTGAGCAGCCGTTGTAATTGGGTCTATATTTAAGTTTGGAGTTGCGGCATGTCCGCCTTTTCCTTTGATGGTAATGTATATTTCGTCGGTAGAAGCCATGTATTTTCCGCCTCTAAACCCAACTTTTCCAGAAGGTAATCCCGGCATTACATGCATTCCTAATATCACATTTGGAGTTGGATTTTCCAATACTCCTTCGTTAATCATGGCAATAGCTCCGCCAGGATATTTTTCTTCGGAAGGTTGGAAAATGAATTTAATACTTCCTTCAAAATTGGAGCGTAATTGGTGTAATAGTTTAACTGTATAAAGCAGTGAAGCCATGTGAGCATCGTGACCACAAGCGTGCATTACACCTGGATTTGTCGAGGCAAAGTCGAGTTGATTTAATTCCGTAAGTGGCAATGCATCCATGTCTGCCCGCAGTGCGATAACAAATGAGTTTGGATTTTTCCCCTCAATCACCCCAACAATTCCAGTTCCGGCAATTCCCGACTGGTGAGCGATGCCCCATTCGGTTAATAAACCGCTGACAAATTCGGCTGTTTTGAACTCCTGTGTAGAGAGTTCTGGGTGTTGATGCAAAAAACGTCTTGTTTTGATTGCTTCAGGAAGATATTGCAGTGCAAGTTCTTCTATTTGAGTTTTAATCATTTCCATTTTTTGAAAAATTTTGTTTATCCACCATCTCTCTATATTTGCCATTGGCTTCCATCAGTGTTTGATGCGATCCCATTTCAATGATTTCTCCTGCTTCCATCACCACAATAATATTCGCTTTTCGTATGGTAGACAGGCGGTGCGCGATGATAAAGGTAGTATGTTCGTTCATCATCGAATCGATTGCTTCTTGAACAATTGTTTCAGATTCGGTATCTAAGGCGGAAGTAGCTTCGTCAAAGATTAGGATAGAAGGTTTTTTCAACAATGCTCGTGCAATGCTTATTCGTTGTCGCTGTCCGCCCGATAGTCGAGCTCCTCTATCGCCAATCATGGTTTGATATCCTTCGGGCAATTCTGCAATAAATTCATGTGCATTTGCGCTTCGCGCTGCTGTTTCTATCTCTTCAAAAGTGACGTTGGGAAGTCCAAATGCGATGTTGTTGTAAATAGAGTCGTTGAAAAGGGTAACATCTTGATTTACAATGCCCATCAATCCTCTAATTGCTGGAATTTTATACTCTTTAATGTTTATCCCATCAATTAATATTTCACCAGAAGAGACATCATAAAATCGTGGAAGTAAATCCATCATTGTGCTTTTTCCAGCACCCGAAGCGCCTACGATGGCAACGGACTGTCCTACATTTACAGTGAGGTTGATGCTTTTCAAAACAGGTTCCGTCTCGTACAAGAAACTTACATTTTTAAATTCGATGTTCGTTTTTAAAGAAGAAATATCCACAGGAAGTTCTTTTTCTACAATGATCTCTTCCGAATCGATGATTTCGAAAACACGGGCTCCTGCAGCAATTCCTTTTTGGATGCTATACGTGGCCGTGATAAATGATTGTGCGGGGGAGATGATACGTGCAAAAAGCAAGACGAATGCCATGAGCAAATCTGCAGAGAGTTCATCGGGATTGGTCAATACAATATTTCCCCCAAACCAAACAACGATTAGAAGTGCTGAAACCCCCATAACTTCGGTTAAGGGACTTGCTAATTCGCTGCTTCTAAATACACTGTTCATGGTTTTGGTGTACGAATTATTTTGTGCTTTAAATTTTTTTCCGGCCAATCCGATGGCGTTAAACCCTTTGATGATTCTAAGTCCAGAGATAGACTCTTCAAAAATGGTGGAGATGTTTCCGAGCGACTCTTGCCCAATTTGTGATTTCTTTTTTATTTTCTTTCCCGAAAAGGAGATCAGCCATCCGCTAATGGGTAGTAATATTAGGGCAAAAAGCGTTAGTTTTACACTCATGATTATAAGTGCAATTAAAAAGATGATAATCATCAATGGTTCGCGAAGAAGCAGTTGAAAAGTGCTCATGATGGACCATTCTACCTCAAGTACATCCGAAGATACCCGGGACATAATGTCGCCAGTTTTTACTTTAGAATAGAAGGAGAGTGGTAAAATAAGTAGTTTTTCGTACAGTTCTTTGCGCAAATCTCCCACAACACCATTTCGAAGTGGCGACATGAAATACATGCCCATATAACGGCTAAAATTTGAAAGGAGTGAAAATATTACAAAGAAAATGGAGACCACCAAAAGTGCTTGAAATTTTCCATATTCATTAATAATCTGAGTCATTTCAAACGAAAGATAGTCCTGCATTACTTTTGAGTTCAGTTCAAAGGCAGGTCGGACAGCTACTGCTTTCACTTTTTCGAACAACACCATCAAAAAAGGAGTTACCACAGCTAGAGATAGTAACGAGAAAATAGAATAGAAGATGTTGGAAATTAGGTTCAACACCACATAAACCCAATAAGGTTTAGCGTATTTCATTAACCTAATAAACTGTTTCATCTATCTATTATTAATTTAAAATTGAATAAGCAAAGAGTTTTTTCCCGTGTCCCAATATTTCGAGATAGGAGTTTTTTAGCTTAATTTGATAAAATACGACTTTGTAAAAACAACTAGCTAACTTCTTGTTCTGTTTTAGCTTCTATTTTAGCCTTCGGAGTTCGTTTCTCTTCGTTGGTTTTTAATTCAGAATTAGGCTCAATTTTCTCGCGGTCGTTTGATTTAGTTTTTTTTCTAAAAATCTGTTTGAAAGCCGTTTGTATGGTATCGTTTCTGAAGTTAAAATCTGCTTCAAGCAATCGTTTTGGGAGCACATATTTTTCGTCAAGGATGATGGACGATTGTTCCCCTTTTAATAATTTAATCATAAAAGCAGGCACTTTTAAAAATGCGGGACGTTTCACCGATTTGGCAAATGCTTTTGTGAAATCACGATTAGAAATAGGTGTAGGAGAAACGAGGTTGTAAGTCCCCGAGAGTGTTTGGTTTTTGATTGCATAGAAAAATGCATTCACCACATCATCCACGTGAATCCACGACATCATCTGTTCGCCAGAGCCAATGGTTGCACCTAACCCTATTTTGAAAAGCGAGGAGAGTGATTTAACCATGCCACCATGTTTGCCCAAAACGACTCCAAGTCTAAAAACAACTACGCGCGTATCATCCACAGCTCTGAGTGCCACTTTTTCCCAGTCGATGCATGTTTGAGCTAAAAAATCATCGGAGATTTCGCAATCATCTTCTGTTTGTATTTTGTTGCTTGTGTAAATGCCTGTAGCGGAGACAGAAATAAAAAGTTTAGGTTTGCGGTTGCTCGCTTTAATAGCTTCTACAATAGCCATCGTGGTATCGATTCTGCTATGGTAAATTTCTTTTTTGCACGCCTCTGTCCAACGTTTTGAGATTGAAGCGCCTGCTAAATTAACGACGATGGTAGCCCACTGAATTTTCTCTGAAAGAAGTTCCTTGCTCACAATATCTTCTCTTGTGACAAGTCTGATATTGTGTCCTTTTCTGATTGCGTTGTTTCTCAACTTCTTTCCAATAAATCCCGTTCCCCCTGAAATAAGAATATTCATAGTAAAAATGAGTTTTCGAAATAAATTAGTTTTAAAATGCAAAGGTACATAAAAATATTAGTTTTTAAAATCAACTTTGTATGACATTTATATGAAATTTAGCAACTATTTTTTTCAAAAAAAAAAGAGGGAACAAATGTTCCCTCCAATATTTAACTTTAGTTAGTTGACTATGCTTCAGTAGTTTCAACTACGTTACGAGTACGGCTAACTAAGATAGCAACAGTTTGTTTAATTTCCATGATTTCCACATTTGGAACAGAAACTTCAGAAACTTTGATGAAATCTTCTAGTTCTAAACCAGAGATGTTGATTTCAATTGCTTCAGGAATATTTTTCAATAGTCCTTTTAAACGGAATTTTCTGAATTTTTTGATTAGTTTTCCACCCAATAATACACCAGGAGAAGTGCCAACTGTTTTAATTGGAACAGCAACAGTAATTGGTTTATCATCAGAAACTTCTAAAAAATCAACATGTAATATGCTTTCGGTAGTTGGATGAAATTGAGCATCTTGTACGATAACATTCATTTTTTTGTCACCAAATGTAAGTTCAGCATAACGAGTTTCAGGAGTGTAAATCAATCCTTTAAATTGTTTTGCTTCAACAATAACATGGTATTGTTCAGTTCCGCCATAAACAACACATGGTACCATGTTGTTTAATCGTTGTGCTTTTGCATCTTTTTTCCCTACGTTCTCGCGAAGAGAACCGCTAATTGATACTGATTTCATCTAATTTTTGTTTTTTATGAATAAATTTGAGTGCAAAGGTACTATTTTTTTTTGAAAAATATGAAGAAGAAGAAAAACGTGAAAAGATTTTTTGTGAAAAGAAGAATACAGAAGTAAGAATTAAGAAGCAAGAAGCATGAAGAAAAAGAAGAAGAAGAAAAACAACCGCAGAGTGCGCTGAGGAGAATACAAAAGTTGAGGACGCAGAGCGATGTGCTGAGCCTGTCGAAGTGCCGCGATGCGGGTATTGAATGAAGAAAAAGAAGAACGTCAAATATAAAAGAGGAATACAGAAGGAAGAAACGAAGTTCGACGAAGTCAATTAAGAATTCACCGAGTTTTAGGAATTTGAACATCCTATTTAGACAAAAGAGCACGGAGTGCTCAATGTTTGAAACCGTATGCGTTAGCTTACGGTTTATACACAATAATATATCTACAGCCCGGAGGGCTGAATGTGAAATCAAGAAGAGCCTTGGGTTGAGACACTTCACTCCGTGCAATGTGACAAAAACTGACTAAGAATTCTTTGTCTACCTCGCATGCTGGTAGATAAATGTCTTTTGTGTAATAGCTGAAAGTCCTTTACTTCGAGGGATTCGTTTTTTGCTGTGTCACAAAGTACCACAAAGGAGGCACAAAGTTTCACAAAGAAGAAGAATACAGTAGAAAGAAGTAAGAATACAGAAGTAAGAAAACTTAGTGTCCCTTAGTCTACCTAGCAAGCTGGTAGATAAATGTCCTAAGTGCCTTAGTGGTGATTACTCTTACAATGTAGCTTTTTGAAGAAATTGTTGCTTTAAGTCTTCTAAATTAAGGGTTGGATTTTGTTTTTGCAACGTGTCAATTTTTTTTATTTGAGTTTTTACGAACTGCTGATAAGAAGAGGTTTCCGCTCTGAATGGCTTATGTGCCAGTGCTTTGTGAAGTTCTTGAATTTGTTGAACTATTTGCTGAGTCTGTTTGTTGAAGTAAGATTGATTTAGTTGCTCCCAAATATACTCTATGGCCAATGGTGAAGGATGAATCATGTCTTCGGCATAATATCGGTAATCGCGAAGATCGTCCATCATGATTTCATACGCAGGAAAATAATGTACTTGACTGAATTTTTTTTTTAGTTGAGCTACCGCCAAATGTAAAGTGGCTTTGCTTAATTGGTTTTCAAAAAATCCATCCGAAAGATATCGCACTGGACTAATGGTAAATAGGATGTTTATTGCTTTGTTTTTGCTGAAAACTTCGGTTAAACAGGCAGAGAGTTTTTCTACAATCTCTTCCACCGAAAGCATCTCTTTGGAAAACGCTTTAGATGATATCTTGTGACAATTGCCCACAATTTCGCCTGTCTGTTTATACCTATATATATGTGCAGAACCTAATGTAATAATCAACAGCGAGTTTTCTTGAATTTTGCTATTTGCGAAGTCGATTTCTTGATTTATGGTTTCTAAAATATCGTTTTTTGATGAGTTGGAATATTTTCCATGATGGTCAAAACTCAACCAGAGTTCGTTATATAACATCAAATTATCGGCAGTGTAATATTCGTTTTTCACAACCTTTGTGATTGCATTGGCGATTGAGATGGGATTATAGAGCGTTCCAAATGGGTTTATGATTGCATTAAACCCTGAATGGTTGAATTTTTCTCCAATATGGTTTGAGAAACAAGAACCAAACGTCAATATTGATTGATTGTGATTGATTGCTATTGTTGATTTCTCTTGATTGATTGGAGTCCTGAATTGTTGATTGGTCATCATTACATGTATTTATCATTTACAAAACTACAAAAAAAAGAGAGGCCACTTTTGGGTAACCACTCTTTTTCTTATTTGATTATGAAGTTGACGTTTTCTCGAGACACTATTTGTCGTCGATGAGTTCTCTATCTTCTAATAAATCAAGGTAATCGTTGTATTCCATATCGTTGAAAATGTTGGCTTCGCCTTGTTCTAAGTTCATTATTTTGATTTTAAAATTATTCCTTAGGTTTTTATTCGTAACCGAAAATTGTTTAGAAATCATCACTTTATAACCTTGTGCAATGGTTCTAATCTTGTAATTTCCAAGGGGTTGGTTGGTAAACGAAAAAAGTCCTTTGTTGTCAGTTGTGGTCCTAGAAATTACTTTTTGGTTCGCATCCAGCAAGAAAACCGAAACATTAGAAATGCTATACAATGAGTCGGAATCTATTACTAATCCAGTGATTGCCGCTTTTTGTGCACTGATGGATGTGCTTCCAATAATGAGCGCCATAATTAGAAGCGAAAAATATTTTATGTTTTTCATTGTTTTGTTTTTTAGATTTAATGATAACAAAGATACAAAATATTGATTAAAAATATAATGAATCATTTTTTTTTGATCGAGAAAACCACTTTACTTCGAAGATTATTTTTTTTTAATAGAGAAAACGACTTTACTTCGAAGAAGCTATTTTTAGTGTCACTTTTGTCTTGATACACCTGAGCGAAGCGAACGCATGAGTTCCTTATATAATAAATACCTTTACGAATAAAAGTAACCAAAAAGTCAAGAAGGAGCGAATGCATGTTTTCTGGAAATTTCAAATACAATAAGCAATTCTGTAGCAAGGTAGGCTAATTTGAAGTCTTTGTTGTTTTCTAAATGACTATTGTTTCTACTTAGACTTAAAATTAGGACGCTTGTCACCCGAAAAAGGGTGATAAACGCCCTTGCTGAATTGCTAATTGTATTTGAAAACTATTGTTTATTAGGGCTCGCTCGCTCCTTCAAGGTCCCGAAAAAATTGGGATCTTTGATTCCATTATTTTTTCGTGGATGCTCGAAAAAATACCAAATTGCAATCAACTATTAAAAACTAATCAAGAAATGCAATTTGTTTTTTTTCGGTACATCCCGCAGACGATTTTAGTTTTTTTAGAAGTCTTAGAGCTACGCAGTGATGGCTTACGCATGTTTTCTTTTTAGTGAAAACCCAAGAAGGTGGCTGAGGCTTTTAGCACTGAGGGAACTCGAAGTGTCGAAGTCACCTTAAAAGAGGGATTATTAAAACCACTTTACTCCGAAGAGCTATTTTTGATTAATACTTTTGCCTTGATATTTCTCCTTGCGTGATAAACTCCAGTATTTCTTTTTAAGTCCCGTCAGGGATGTAATGTCGGTAAAAGCTAAATAAAAAAAACGATCATTGAGTGCCGTTAGGCACGTAACCGAGAAAAATCAATCAATTCAATTTCTTATACGGTTACGTCCCCATGGGACTTATTTTAATTTTATCAACTATTTTTTTTTTACCGACATCTTGTCCCTACGGGA